>JAPOUR010000033.1 GCA_026708565.1 Candidatus Dadabacteria bacterium | reverse complement strand
AGTATAAAAACAAGCACAAACGCCGCAATGTTCACCAGCATTGTGTGCATCATCTCCGGTTCTATGCCCTCCCCTCCGGGGCCGAAAACAACGGGGGATATGTCTCTCTTCACCACACGCGCGGACACGTAAACCCACGGCAGGTCAATAAACGCCAGACACGCAAACACTGCGGACATAACCCCGCTTTTCTCGCCCTCCGGCAGCGCCCGCCTGAGCAGCAGATAGCCCAGATACAGAAGAAACAGCACAAAAGTCGCCTGCAACTGGGCGTCCCACCAGACCCACCACGCGCCCCATGAGGATTTCGCCCATATCGCCCCCGTGAGGATGGTTATCAGAGTGAACACCACCCCCGCCTCCGCCGCCGACACGGCGCGAATGTCCCACACCGCGCTCCTCGTGCGGAGAAAGGCGACGCTTGCCGCAAACACCGTTATAAAGGCGACCGTCATCGCCGCCACCGCGCCCATGTGGAAATAAAATATTCTCTGCGCGTGCCCCATAAGCGCCTCGGTGGGCGCGTAGAAAATTGACATCCACGTCCCGGCTGCCGTCAGAACAAACGCTGCGGCAAAAACGGCTTTTTTTGAAAGGCTCATTTTATATCTCCTCAATTATGTAACCGTACACCAGCGTTCCGGCGGCGACAAAGGCGAGGTCAAAACTTACCAGCACCTTTATATGCCCCGAAAAGTCCCGCGCTATGCCGGAGCCCAGAGCGGCGGAAACCGCGAGTGTCGCGCTTGTCAGGACGGGGATCAGAAGCGGAAACATCAGCACGGGAAGCAGCACTCCCCCGCCGCGCGTCCGCGAGCAGAGCGCGGACAGCAGCGTTCCGACCGCGGCGATGCCGACAGTCGCCGTAAACACCGCAAGCAAAAACCGCGCCGACAGGACGGCGTATCCGAGGCTAAAAAAGAACGAGAAAGCCGGTATAAAGAACACCTCAACCGCAAGCAGAAGCGCGAGGTTTGCCAGAGTTTTCCCGATAAAAACATCCCCGCGCCCGGCGGGCGACATCAGGATCACCCTTACCGCCTCCGCCTTTCTTTCAATCTCAAAAGAGCGTTCAAACGCGACGGTGGCGGCAAACAGCAGGCATACCCAAAGCATGGCGGGGGCGGCAAGGGAGGACGCGGGACCGGGGGGCATCACGCCGGAAAGACGCATGACGGACGCAAGCACAACGGCAAAAACCGCCACGGAGGGAACTATTCCGCCGCCGCGAAGTTCAACGGACACATCCTTGAGGAAAACTGTCAGTATGTCTCTCACGGCAAAAACTCTTCGGAAAACGCGCCGTAGCGGGCTATCACGCCGCCCTCAAGCAGAGCGGCGGCGTCTGCGAGACCGGGGGCGCGGTCTGCGCGGTGGGTTGACAGAAGAACCGCCGCGCCCCCGGCGTTCAGGCGGCGCAGCAAACCGGAAACAATAGCGCCGCCCGCGCGGTCAAGCCCCGAAAACGGCTCGTCAAGCAGCACCGCCTCAGGGCTGTGGGCGACCGCGCGGGCAATGGAAGCCCGCTTTTTCATCCCCGCGGAAAGCTCGCGGCACGGAACGTCCGGGCGGGCAATCTCAAACATATCAATCAACTCCCCGGCACGCCGCGCCGGGTCTGCAACTTTCTGAAGGGCGCAGAAAAACCTTATGTTGGCTCGCGCGCTCAGGTCTTCGTAAAGGCAGTCTTCGTGGGAGGCAAAGCCCGTTTTCCGGCGCACGTCTCCGGCGGATCTTGCCGTGTCCGCCCCTGCGGTTTCCGCCCTGCCCCCGGTGGGCTTTGTGAGCGCCGCCGCTATTTTGAGGAGGGATGTTTTGCCGCTGCCGTTGTCGCCGAAAAGAAAAACCGTTTGCCCTTTTTCCACCTTCAGGTCAACGCCGTCCAGAACGCGCCGCCCCGCGTAGGACTTTGAAACATTTTCCATAATGATTGAGTGCCGGTTTGACATCGGGAGGAGCGCTCCACAATATATGGCAAGGCGGCGGCGTTGACAACCGCGCCTCAAAAACTAACTTCGGGGGGATTTTTCATCATGGCGGTTTTAATCACCGGGGCAACGGGGTTCATCGGCTCTCATGTGGCGCGAAAACTAAAGGAGAAAGGCGAGCGCGTCCGCGCTCTTGCGCGTCCGTCAAGCAAAACGGAACAACTGGACGCAATGGGCGCGGAGGTCGTCCGGGGCGACATCACAGACCGCGAGTCCGTTTTGAAAGCCCTTGACGGGTGCGACACCCTTTACCACTGCGCGGGTTTTGTGTCGTTCAAAAAGAGGGACTATCCGAAAATGGTTGGGATAAATGTGGACGGCGCAAGAAACGCGCTTTCCGCCGCCCTTGAGGCGGGTGTGGGCAAGGTGGTTTTCACAAGCAGCGTGGCGGCTCTGGGACCCGCGGCGGAGGGGGAATTGATAACCGAGGAGACCGAGCCCGACCCTTCTTTCAGCGGGGCGGACATCGGGTATATGAAAGTCAAACGCGCCGCCGAGGCGGCGGCTCTTGATTTCTGCGGCAAGGGGCTGAATGTGGTTATCACAAACCCCTCCGTGGTTGTGGGAGAGGGGGATGTTCATCTTTCAAGCGTCGGCTCGGTTCTGTGGTATTGCAAGAGGCGTTTTCCGGGATACATGGACGGGACTCTGAACCTGACCGATGCGGGGGATGTTGCGGAGGGGCACATTCTCGCCGCCGAAAAGGGGCGGACGGGGGAGCGTTACATACTCAGCAACACAAACCTCACAGTGCCGGAATACTTCGCCATGCTTGAGAAGGTAACGGGCATTCCCTCGCCGAAGGTCAAAATCCCCTATGCGGCGGCTTACATATCCGCGTTTCTTGCCGAGCGGCTGCCGGGCTTTGCGTTCCCGAACTACTCAACGATGGACCTTGATTCCGTGAAACTGTCGCGCTACAACTGGCTCGCGGACTGCTCAAAAGCGGAGCGCGAACTGGGATACCGGCGCAGTTCCATTGAGGACAGCCTCGCGCGGACGGTTGTGTGGCTCAAATCACGGGGGCTTCTGTAGATTGCCCTCCTCTTATACCTTGCAAATTTGGAATGTGTCTCCAAAAATGCAAGGTATGTCAACCGCCATTCCGCAGACAACCCTCCCCCGATAAGGTATCATTACACAAATGCCCGGAAACACTTTCGGAACAATTTTCAGAATCACCACTTGGGGCGAATCGCACGGCGAGGCGGTGGGCGTGGTGGTGGACGGCTGCCCCGCCGGTCTTAAAATCTCCGAAGCGGACATACAAACCGAACTCAACCGCCGCCGCCCCGGACAAAGCAAAGTTACAACCCAGCGCAAAGAGGCGGACAAGGTTGAAATCCTCTCCGGCGTTTTCAAGGGGAAAACCCTCGGAACACCCATATCAATGCTGGTGCGCAACACCGACATCATCTCGTCCTCCTACGAAAAAATCAAGGACATCTACAGACCCGGCCACGCCGACTTCACTTACGACCAAAAATACGGATTCAGAGACCACAGGGGCGGAGGCAGGGCTTCGGCGCGTGAAACCGTGGGGCGCGTGGCGGCGGGCGCGGTCGCAAAGAAACTGCTCGACACACGCGGCATAAAAACACGCGGCTTTGTGAGAAGCATCGGGGGAATAACCGCCGAAAAGGTCAACTTCAGCCAGATAGAAAAAAACCCCGTGCGCTGCCCGGACGCAAAAAAAGCAAAGGAAATGTTTGAACTCATAGACTCGGTCAGACGCCGGGGAGACTCCATCGGCGGAACTGTTGAGGTGGTAACCAAAGGGCTGCCCCCCGGCCTCGGCGAGCCGGTGTTCCACAAAATAGACGCAGACCTCGCGTCCGCCCTTATGAGCATCGGCGGCATAAGAGGGTTTGAAGTCGGAACGGGCTTTGATGTCGCAAAAAGAACGGGCTCGGAAGCGAATGACCTTATGTTCAAACGCCCCGACGGCTCTCTCGGATTTCAAACAAACAACGCGGGCGGGCTTCTGGGCGGCATAACAAACGGCGAAGACCTTGTCGTCAGAATCGCCGTCAAACCGACCTCCTCAATATCAAAGGTTCAAAAAACGGTGGATAAAAAAGGCGCTCCCGCAGACCTTGTAGTCAAGGGAAGACATGACCCCTGCCTATGCCCCAGAGCCGTCCCGATAGCCGAGGCAATGGTCAACCTTGTGCTCGCAGACCATTTATTGATGAGCGGGACGGCGAAACTGTGAAGGCGCGGGTGTTCAAAGTTTACTGCTCATCGGGCGAAACGGCGTACCGGGGCGATTTCAGCGAATTCCCCGAACCCCACAGAACCCGGCTGATAGAGGCGGTTGACCAGTGGGGGGATGTGATGGTGGGCTGGGGCGTGAACGAACTCATATACTCGCTTACGCGCTGGCACGATGAAAAGGGGCATGACGGCAAAAACGAGAAAATTGCCCGCCTCATTATGTGCGTGGGCTCTATAAACAGAATTACGGCGGAGGAGCGGGATTGAAGTTCACGGTCAAAGGGCAGGTTTTTCCGCATGCAAAAAACGCCGCCGAAAGAGTGGTCAAAATCGGCGAAAAACGGAGAATTTTCAACATCGGCTCGCAGTCGCGGGCGTTTTCGGTTTACGAGGTTGAAATGCCGGACGGAAGCGAGGCAAACGGAAACTACATAAAAACGCCGTCCGGAACGCGCCTTTACCACAACAAGGCGGGGCAGTATGAGCCGGAATACCTGATATCGGAAGAGGATTCAGACCCCCTCGCCCTGAGGCATTTCCGCAACAATTCCTGACCGGTTAACGCCCCGAAAGAACCGCCGCCGCCGCCGCGGAACCGGCGCCGAAGTCAAACTTGTGCCCCAGTTTGCCGAGCGTCTGCTCAACGGCGGAGACAACCGCCATTGTGTCCGAGCGGTCTATGTATCCAATGTGGGAAACCCTGAAAATTTTGCCCTTCGCCTGATCCTGCCCGCCCGCGACAGTCATTCCAAAATCATCCTTCAGCGCCTTGATAACCGGACCCGCGCCGATTTCGGGAGGGGCGACCGCAACAGACAGCGCGGGGCTGGGCTCGTCTTTTGTGAAGAGTTCCATTCCCATCGCCTTAAACGCGCTTCTGGTGGCAAACGCCAATGCCTCGTGCCTGCGGTGCATGTTTTCAAGCCCCTCCGCCCTGAACATTTTTAGCACTTGCGAAAGCCCCCTTATGAGGCTGACGGCGGGCGTCCAGGGGGTGGTGTTTTTCTCCGCGCTTTTGCGCGCGGCGGCGAGGTCAAAATAAAACTTCGGAAGGTCTGAGGTCTTGCCGAACTCCCACGCCTTGTCGCTCAGGGCTATGAACGACAGCCCCGGCGGAAGCATAAACGCCTTCTGAGAACCGGCGACCAGCACATCTATGCCCAGTTCGTCAAAGGGAAGCGGAAACACGCCGACCGCCGTTATGCCGTCCACTATCAGAATCACATCGTCCCGCTCGCGCGTTATGGCGGCAATCTCCGCGGTGGGATTTTTTACGCCCGTTGAGGTCTCGCTCGCCTGCATAAGAACCGCCCGCACGGAGGGGTCTGCATCCAGTTTTTCCTTTACCGCTCCGGGGTCAACCGCCCTGCCCCACTCAACTTTGATTTCGTCCGCCTCAACGCCGAAAGCCGCGCAGATTTTTGTCCATCTCTCCCCGAACTTTCCGCCGTTGACCACCAGCGCCCTGTCGCCGCGCCGCAGCGTGTTGGACACCGCCGCCTCCATCGCGCCCGTTCCCGAAGACGCCAGCGTCATCACCTCGCGCGAGGTGCGGTGGATGTATTTCAAATCCTCCCTCACCGCGCCGATGATGCCTTCAAACTCCGCCGTTCTGTGGTGGATTATCGGCCTTGCCATCTCTATCAGGGCTTCGCTCGGAACTGGAACGGGGCCGGGTGTAAAAACGTAGTCTTTCAAAGATTTTCCCTCGCTTGAGTATATTTCCGCCTCATCGGGGCGGCGGAATGCAATATATTACAGGCGGAGCGGAGTTTCAATTTCGCGCCGCCGGGAGGCGGTAAAAAATGAGCGGAGAAAACACACACAAATTCGGGTTTGTATCGGTCGTGGGCGGCGCGAATGTGGGCAAGTCCACGCTTGTAAACGCGCTTGTGGGAAGCAAGGTGTGCGCCGTTTCTCCGAAGCCCAACACCACGCGCAGCCGCATCAGGGGGGTGCTGACCGCCGCAGACGCGCAGATAGCGTTCACCGACACGCCGGGCATAGTGCGGGCGTCCGGCGGCATGCTCAAAAGGATGAACGCCGCCGCGCTCGGCGCGGTGGGAGACGGGCGGACGCTTGTTGTTACGGACGCGGCGCATCCGTTTGCAAAGGGCGAGGAGCGGGCGATAGAGGGGTCTTCCCGCCCGGTGATAGTCGCGCTGAACAAAACGGACACTGTGGGAGAGGCGGAAACGTTTGAGGCAATCGGCGCGGCGGCGCGGTTCGGCGAAAAGATATCGGACATTGTTCCGGTGTCCGCTCTCAGGGAGAGGGGGCTGGGTCGTCTGTTGGAGGTCATCAAGGGGGCGCTGCCCGCCGGGGAGAGGATGCTTCCGGATAAGCCGTCCGGAGACGGGGCGGAGATGTTCACCGCCGCCGAGTTTGTCAGGGAAAAGGTGTTCCGTTTGACTCGCGGGGAAGTTCCCTACGGGTGCGCGGTGGCGGTTCGGGAGATGAGCCGCAGAAAAAACGGGACTGTTTACATAAGGGCGGAGGTGTTTGTTGAGAAAGACGGGCACAGGAAGATCGTGATAGGCAAGGAAGGGAGGATGATAAAAAAGATTGGCTCACGCGCACGGGCGGACATGGAAAAGTTTCTGGATGCCAAGGTGTTTCTTGACCTGAAGGTTGTCGTCAAGCCGGGGTGGAGCAAAGACGGGCGGTTTCTGGAAGAGATTTACGGGATTTGAGAGGAATCCAGTTTAATCAAAATTTCATAAAAACCGCGCTCTTTTGATGTATAATGTCCTCAAGTCCGTTTTTCGGGCGGAAACTGCAAACTTCAAATGGGGTGTCTCAATGAACTTCAACCACAAACATAATTCAGGATTCTTGCGCGGCGCGGTTGCGATACTGGCGATTGCGCTGGCGGCGGCTCTGCTTCCGGGCGGGGGCGAAAAGGCGGCGGCGGGAACTTGCACGCGAACCGGACCCGGCACATGGGATTGCCGTGGTCTCCAGAATGACAGCGCAGACAGCCCCATAACAGTTTTTGCCAATTCCGGGGAGACCCTTTCGGTGGGAACTTCAACCGGAACTTTCGGGGTGGCAACAGACACGCGAGACAATGTGAACCCCCTTACAGTTCATGCGAGAACCGGCTCTCTGGGCGGAGCGGTGAACTTTCGGCTGGTGCGTATTCCTCCGAGTAACCCGTCAATGCCTGATAGCAGAACCAGATCAAGCATATACAACACAAGGTCAACGGGTAATGCGGTAAAGGTGATTAACGACAGCGACCATGACCTTGCCTTCAACTTAGAACATCTGGACTCCGAGCCAACCGGCGACCTCTTCGCCGCCTGCAAAAGCGCCGCCGTCCTTATAGGCAACGGGGCGGGGGATGTCATTCTTTCCGTTGACGGCACGGCGGGAATATCAGGCAGGCTCGTGCACGGAGGTTGCAGTGGAGACAACGCGATAACGGCAACTCACGGCGGCGCGGGCGATTTGGATATCACAATCGCCGGGATTGTGGCGGACAATGGCGGCGGCATCAGCGCCAACCATCAGGGCGCGGGTTCGGTGGTAATCAACTCCCGCAATGTCAACTCCAGCCGCAGCGGCATAAGCGTCAACCATCAGGGCAGTGGCTCTGTGATAATCAACTCCGGGTCTGTCAATGTTACGGATGCGCACAACGGCATTGCTGTGGAAACCTCATCCACAACCGATTCCGTAACCATCAACGCCACAGACCTCATCTTTACGAGAGGCAGGGGCATTGACGCGGAGCATCGGGGAACGGGCGCGGTGGTAATTAACTCCAATGCCGTCCAAGCCGAGGGAATCGGCATCAATCTGGAAACCTCATCCACAGTCAGCGGCGTAACCATCAACGCCATCGGCAGAATTGGGGGAACTCGCGCCATCAACGCCGTCCATCAGGGAACGGGTTCGGTGGTAATTAACTCCGGCGGCGGCACAAGCACCAGTGAAACCGGCATTAATGTGGAAACCTCATCCGCCTCAGCCGATGCCTTAACCATCACCACCACCGGCGACATCCTTTCAAACACCCGCGCCATTAACGCCACCCATTCCGGCACAGGCGACCTGACCGTCAACGCCACCGGACTCATCAGAGGGTCTTACGGCATAAGCGCAAACCATCAGGGAAGCGGCTCTGTGGTAATTAACTCCCGCAATATCAACGCCGTGAACAGAGGTATTGATGTGGAAACCTCATCCACAGCCGCCGCCGTAACCGTCAACGCCACCGGCGACATCTTTGCGACAGACCGCAACTTCAACACCAGAGGCATCAACATCGGCCATTCGGGCACGGGCGCGGTGGTGGTTCACTCCTCCGGGGCTGTCAACTCCGGGGGGAGAGGCATTAGTGTGGAAACCTCACCCGCAGTCGCTGGCGGCGTAACCGTCAACGCCACCGGCGACATCTTTTCGGAAAGCCGGGGCATTAACATCAGCCATCAGGGGGCGGGCGCGGTGGTAATTAACTCCGGCAATATCAACGCCGAGTCAAACGGCATTAATGTGGAAAACTCATCCGCAACCGCCGCCGTAACCATCAACGCCATAGGCGACATCCTTACAAGAAGCCGGGGCATCAGCGTCAGCCATGAGGGTTCGGGCGCGGTGGTAATTAACTCCGGCAATATCAACGTCACGGATGATGACGCCTCGGATACCGGCATTAATGTGGTAACCACAGCCGCAACCGGCGCCGTAACCATCAACGCCACCGGCGACATCACTACGGAACGCCGCGCCATTAACGCCACCCATCGCGGCGGCGGCGACTTTGTAGTCAACATTCCCTCCGGCGTATCGGTTACCAGCAACGCTTCCGCCGGAATTCTCATCGTCAAAAACGTCAATGACGGCGGCAGTATCATAGTGGATGTTGAGGGAAGTGTGGTAAGCAACGCCTCCTCCCCCGTAGCCATCAACATAACAAACACCGGACCAAGCGGCGGAAGTAGCAGCAACCATGTAGTCCGGTTGCGTCCGGGTTTCAGTATTGAGGGAGAAATCCAAACCGCAGGCAGTCGCGAAGATTCAACACTGGAACTCGCCGACGCCACCTCGCCGTCCGCCGAAATCGGGCGGGTGAACTTCAATGAACTGGGTTTTCCCTCAACTGATATCGTGCGGAAAACCGGCTCGTCAACATGGGAAGTTACCGGCGCAATGACTCAAAGACTTGACAGTTTTTCCATTGAGGGCGGAACATTAGCCCTTACCGGAGACGCGGCGTTTAACGCTCAGGAATTCTACCTCAACAGCGCGGCAACCATGCTTCTTACGGAAAGCGCAAATGTCGCATTGGGCGCAAACTTTGTAGGAAATGGCGGGCGGCTAATCCTCAGTGCAAACTTTGAGGGCAACACACCAAATGCCTCCCGCCTTTCTATAAGCCACGCCGTAACCGGCATAACCCCCATTGATCTCCAAATCTCCGGCGCTCCAAATGCGGCGGATTTAATGACGCTCACAACGACGCCGCTCATCAGCGCATCGGGGGCAGATGAGGATAATTTCCAAATCAGGGAAGCCGCCGCAGGCATTTACACCTACACCCTCAACTACATAGAGGCGGAAGACGCATGGAGACTTGTGCAGGCGGGTCTCTCCTCCGCATCGGGAGTGATTGAGAGTTACGCCGCAACGCTTGCGAAACTTTCCTCCCTTTCCTCAATGCGCCAGCGTCTTGAGGGGAGAGTCCGGGCGGAAGAAGCGGGAGAAAAAGAGGAAACCGGAATATGGGGGCGGATTGAAGGGTCTCTCGCCGAGTTTGAGCCGGGAGTATCCACCACCGGAAGCACGTATGAGATTCAGGACGCCCGCATCCGCTTCGGCGCGGACGTTCCCCTTGAAGACACGGGGCTGACCTTCGGCGGCAATATCTGGTTCGGGCTTGCCACAACGGACATCTCTCCGGCAAACGGCAAGATAGAAACCAACGGCTACGCCGCCGCCATTACCGCCGCTTTTGAGCGGAACGACTTTTATGCGGACGGGCAGTTTCAATACGCCCTGTTTTCCGGCGACCTTTCCGCCCCCGGCTTGGCGGCTTCCGGCAGTGACGCGACCGCGCTCAGCGCATCGGCGGAGGTGGGATACGGCGTCCCTGTGGGCGGCGTCAACATCACCCCGCAGGCGCAGGTGGTCTGGGTTTCGGCGGATTTTGACGACATCAACATCGGCGGGCAGACCGCCTCTTTGGAAGACGGCGGGGCGCTCACGGGGCGTGTCGGCGTTTTTGTGGACAGGGAACTGAAAGGAAGCGAAAGCGAATACGGCGGCAATGCGGGCGAGGGCAGTGTTTACGCGGGGCTCAACCTGCTTGTCCCTCTGGACGGCGAGACCGCCGCAAGGGTGGGCGGGGAAAATCTGACCAGTGAACTTGAGGAGATTGCCGGAGATTTCAGCGTGGGCGGTTCGTATTCATGGGGCGGGAAGCACAGTATCTTTGGAGAAGCCGCTGTTTCTCTGGGTTCGGAAGTGATGGAATACCGCGCTAATGTGGGTTTGAGTTTAGGGTTTTAATTTAACGGCGGGGGGAAACCTCCCCCCGTCATTAGTAATGTGAAAACCGAGAGCCATTGAAAAAGTCTCGCTCGCACTCGCTCCCTGACCGACAGATATAGAAGCAAAACCGGTAGCATGCGCATCCAGAGATATTGAAAACTGTCCGGTTGCAACCGCATGAGAGCCAAGAGCCGTTGCAGAATAACGCAAGGGCGTATTAAACCGCCGATTGGTGTATATTACGCCCCATGACCATCATCCCCGCCATAGACATCCGGGAGGGCAGGTGTGTGCGCCTTGTAAAGGGGGAGCGGGAAAGCGAAACCGTGTTCTCGGACGACCCCGTGGCGGTGGCGCGGCAGTGGGAACAATGCGGGGCGCAACTCATACACATCGTTGACCTTGACGGCGCTTTCAACGGCAAGCCCGTAAACTCCAAACTCATCAAACAAATCGCGGGCGCGGTCTCATGCCCGGTTCAGGCGGGCGGCGGAATACGCAACATTGAAACGGTCAGAGAGTATCTTTCATCCGGCGTGAAAACGGCAATCCTCGGCACAGGCGCGCTTGAAGACGGCGGCTTTACGGCGCGCGCCTGCGAAGAGTTTCCGGGGCGCATAGCGGCGGCTCTGGACACAAGAGGCGAAATGGTCGCCGTTCGGGGGTGGGTGGAAAACTCCGAAGTCTCCGCAGCGGACGCGGCGAACGCGCTTGAGAAATGCGGAGTGAGCCTGATAATCAGAACGGACATTGACAGAGACGGCACAATGAGCGGCGTTGACATGGAGCGCCTTCGCGGCTTTGTGGAAAAACGCCGCGTTCCGGTGGTGGCGTCGGGCGGCGTGTCGCGCGAGCGCGACATAGAGGACTTATCATCCCTCAAGCAGTCCGGCCTGTGGGGCGTAATCGTGGGAAGAGCCCTTTACTCCGGGCGGATAAACCTTGAGGAAACCATAAGGAGGTTTTCCTGATTGGTCTGCAAACGAATCATCCCGTGCCTTGACGTGAAGGACGGCAGGGTCGTAAAGGGCGTCAACTTCAAGGGACTCAAAGATGCGGGCGACCCCGTCCGCTGCGCCGAGAGGTATTCAAAAGAGGGCGCGGACGAGATCGCGTTTCTGGACATAACCGCATCGGGCGAGGGCAGAAAGACCATGATTGAAGTGGTTGAAAAAACCGCCGAAGGGGTGTTTGTCCCGATGTCTGTGGGGGGCGGAATATCAACCCCCGAAGACGCGCGCGTCCTGCTGCTTGCGGGGGCGGACAAGGTGGTTGTCAACACCGCCGCAGTCTTAAACCCGCGCCTTGTGAGCGACTGCGCGGACAGGTTCGGCAGCCAGTGCGTCGTGGTGGCGGTTGACGCCCGCAGAAACGGCGATATGTGGGAGGTTCACACCCACGGCGGCGCAAAACCGGCGGGAGTGAACGCCGTTGAGTGGGCGGAGAAAGCGGAGGAGCTGGGAGCGGGGGAAATCCTTCTTACAAGCATGGACAGAGACGGGACCCGCGAGGGTTACGACATCAGGCTCACAAAAACGGTTTCAGAGCGGGTCGGCATTCCCGTCATCGCGTCCGGCGGCGTGGGAGAACCGGCGCATTTTGCGGAGGCGGCAACCGAAGGCGGCGCGGACGCCATGCTTGCGGCGTCCGTGTTTCACTACGGCGACATCAGCATAATGGAAACAAAAAAGTCCCTCGCCTCCGCGGGGGTTGAGGTGAG
The DNA here is from genome assembly GCA_026708565.1 of Candidatus Dadabacteria bacterium. Classification (NCBI taxonomy): domain Bacteria; kingdom Pseudomonadati; phylum Thermodesulfobacteriota; class Candidatus Dadabacteria; species Candidatus Dadabacteria bacterium. Next base: position 12,712 of record JAPOUR010000033.1, on the reverse strand, counting down.
GATATGACGGCGGGCAAAAAAACCGTCCGAGAGCGGTTTCAGGAAAAAGAAAAACAGTTCCTCAGCCCGTTCGCCGTTCTCAGTTCGCAGACAAAAGGGCGCAAGAGAAAAGAGCGCGAATGCCCCATAAGAACGCCCTTCCAGCGCGACAGAGACCGCATAGTCCACAGCAAGGCGTTCCGGCGGATGAAGCATAAAACCCAGGTGTTTCTGTCGCCCACAAACGACCACTACAGAACGCGCCTCACGCACGTGCTTGAGGTGCTGCAAATCGCGCGCACTATTGCGAGGGCGCTCGCGCTCAATGAAGACCTTGCCGAAGCCATAGCAATGGGGCACGACCTCGGGCACACGCCTTTCGGGCACACGGGCGAGAGAGCCCTCAACCACGTTTTTCCGGGCGGCTTCTCTCATGTGAAGCACAGCGTGCGGGTGGTTGAACTGCTTGAAAACGGAGGAAAGGGGCTGAATCTGACCCGTGAAGTGCTGGACGGAATCGCCCGGCACTCAAAGGGGCGCGGGCCGATTGACGGCGGAAAGTTCGCGCCGCAGACGCTTGAGGGGCAGTCCGTCCGGGTGTCAGACCTCATCGCGTATGCCAACCACGACATAGACGACTCCGTACGCTCCGGCATCATCTCTCAGGACGACCTGCCGCGCGAGTGCGTCAAAACGCTCGGCAAAACCGCTTCCCAGCGGCTTGACAGAACGGTGCGCGACATCGTTGAGCAGACTGAGAAATGCGGATACGAAAGAATCTCCATCAGCCCGGAATTTGAGCAGGCGATGGTTGAAATACGGGAATACCTCTTCAACAAGGTGTATCTTACGGACGAGGTGAGCCGCGAGGCGGAGCGCGCGGGGAAAATGGTTGAGACCCTCTACCAATACTTTTGCGACAACAAAAAAGAGGCAAGGGAGTGGGGCGTCAAACCCGCAAGGAAGGAAGACGGCCATGAGAGGGCGGTGTGCGATTTTGTGGCGGGAATGACGGACTTTTACGCGGCGGACGCCTTCAAAAAAATCTTCGTCCCCTCGCGCTGGCGGGGCGGAGAGCGGCTTTAGGCAATGCCGGAAGAAGCCGCAAAAATAGGGGTTCCGCCTTTCCTCAACACAAAGCCGCTGGTCGCGTCCCTCAAAGGTTTCCCGGTCTCGGAACATCCGCCCTCCGCGCTTCTGCCGCTTATGAAGGGCGGCGCTCTTGACATATCCCTGCTGCCGTCCGCGGACATATTCGCCGCGCCCGGCCTTACGGTTTTGAGAGACCCGTGCATAGCGTCAAACGGAGAAGTGGGCAGTGTCGCGCTGTTTTCAAGCAAGCCGCCGGAAAAAGTGGCGTCCGTTGCGCTGGATTCCGACTCAAGCAGTTCCGCCGCGATGCTGAAGATCATCCTTGAAACATTTTGCGGGGCAAAGCCCCGGTATGAGACGCGCAAAAGGGGGCGGGACTTTTTCACCGGCGTTGACGCGGGGCTGGTGATTGGAAACGTCGGCCTTGAACTCCGCCTTTCCCCGCCCGCCGGTTTTCCCCTTGTGTTTGACATGGGAGAGGAGTGGACAAAGCAGACGGGGCTGCCTTTTGTATATGCCGTTTTTGCCGCGCGGGAGGGGGTTGACCCCGGAGAGGCGGCGGCCGCCCTGCCCGCCGCAAGGGACAGGGGAATGCGCATGCTTCCGGAAATAGCGGAGCGGGAAAGCCCCGCGCTCGGAATTCCGGCGAATGTGTGCCGCGACTACCTTGAGAACAAGATAAAATACGGCCTCGGCGATGAGGAGATTCGCGGGCTGCTTGAGTTCGGGCGGCTTCTCGGCAAACTCAGGGGAGCGGGCGGTGAGCCGGACATCGCCTTTTATACGCCGGAGAAAACACGATGAAAAAGCCTTCCATGCGCCTCGGCCACAGCCCCGACGCCGATGACGCCTTTATGTTTTACGCAATGTCCGAGGGCAAAGTCAGTTCCGGCATTGTGGAGTTTGTCCATGTGATTGAAGACATACAGTCACTAAACAGGAGAGCCCTCAAAGGCGAACTTGAACTGACCGCCCTGTCCGCCCGCAACTATCCGAATGTCGGGCGTCTCTACCAAATCCTCCCGTGCGGCGCGAGCATGGGCATGGGTTACGGCCCCGTGGTGGTGTCCCGCGGGCGGACGGGCTCGCTCAAAGGCAAAACCGTGGCCGTCCCCGGCGAACTGACGACCGCATATCTGCTGCTCCGCCTTTACGCGGAGGGCTTTGAACCGGTGGAAATGCCGTTTGACGCCGTAACGGAGGCGGTCAAATCCGGCAAAACCGACTGCGCCCTTCTGATACACGAGGGGCAGGTTACATACCCGGACGAGGGGCTTGTTCTTGTGGCGGACATCGGCGCGCTGTGGGAAGAGGAGACCTCCCTGCCCCTCCCTCTGGGGTTGAACGCAATCAGAAGAGACATCCCGCCGGAAGTTGCGGCGGAAGCCCTGCGAATGCACCGGGAAAGCGTTGACTACGCCCTGTCCCACAAAGATGAGGCGATGGAATACGCAATGCGTTTCTCGCGGGGGATAGAGAGGGAAAAAGCGGAAAGGTTTGTGCTGATGTACGTGAACGAATACACAAGAAATCTGGGCGAAAAAGGCAGGGCGGCGATTGACCTTTTGTATAAAAAGGCGTTTGAAAAGGGGCTGCTGGAAGAGAAAACCGAAATTGATGTGTTTGAGCCGGGCGGCTGAAACGCTAAGCCCCCGCCTGCCTCCGCAGACTTCCGGCCACCCTCAAATAGTAAAGCCCGAACACCCCCGCATACAGAACCAGCACTATCAGCGCAAGCGCCTGATAACCGAGCAGCATGCTTGAGTATTCAAGCACTCCCCCCGCCACCGCGCCCACCAGATTCCAGCCGAAATAAACCTCGTGAACCTTCTGCCCCCTGAAAATTGAACTGAACACTATGTTGGCAAAGAAGATTGGCGCAAAGATCATCAGCGAGGCGGCAACAAAACGGGCGGCGGGGTTTTCAGTCTCAAGCAGCGCGTCAAGCGGGAACGCCAGCGCGGGAATGCATGACAGCAGAAGCAGAACGAAAGCGGCGGGAACAAGACGCGGCGATTTTATGACCGCCGCCACCCAGTTGGCGGCAAGCACAAGAACAAGGACGGCAAGGAACACAAGCGAACTGTTGAGCCATGTGTTTCCGAAAAGCAGACTGAACTGAATGACGCCCTTTGTCTCAAGCAGAAGAAACGCCGCGCCCATAAGCAGAAAGGCGGCGCTCGCGGCGGGGTTGGGACGCGCCTCCCCCACGTCTGAGACCGCTTCCGCGCGGCGGCGGACAAACCTCATAAGAGCGAGCAGCAGCGCGGTGAAGCAGAGAACGCCCGCCATGGAAAACAGGTAAACGGACGGTATGCCGCGCCCCTTTATGTAAAGGAACGGCCTGTTGTCATCGGGCAGTTCCACACCCTCCGCAATGTCGGAAATGCGGCTGGAAAATTCAGGGAAACCTTCGCATATAAAGGCGGGGTGGGGATTGTGGCAGGCGGGGCGGACATCGGTCTTGTCGGCAAATATCATGGTTTCATAGGAAAACAGGTTGCCGCCGAGAACGGTTGAGTTGTAAAGAACCGGCTCTTTGCCCGAAACCTCACTCATCATTCCGGCTATCTTCCACGCCACCCACGGCTCGCGATAAAAATTAACCGCGAAAAGCGTTCCGCCGTCTTCAACCAGAGACCACGCCCTTTTGAACGATTGCAGGGTGAACAGATAACTCTCCAGCCGCAGTTGCGAAACCGCGCTCAATTTGACAAGCGAATCGGTAAGCGCGAACACAACAAGGTCATATTTTTTGTCCGTGGACGCCATAAAGCGCCTTCCGTCATCAACAAAAACCTTCACTTTCGGCGACTGATACGGACGCGCCGGGGCGAACCGCTCGCCAAGGCGCACTATCGCGGGGTCTATCTCAACGGCGTCCACCTCGCTTGCGCCGAAACGCAAAGCCGTCACCGCGTCATTTCCCGCCCCCGCCCCTATTATCAAAACCTTCTCGTAGGCGGGCTTGTTCTGCATACTCCGAATGATATGGGGCATGGAGTAAAGAAAAATGTTCTGCGGGGCCTCCATTACACCCTGATGGTCAATGTCGTTGACGAAAATTCTTTCCCCGTGACGAAGGTCAACCTTCTGATAGGGAGACCATATTGACCTCAGGTTTTTTGAGCCGTGCGGACCGTCCTGAATGGAGACAAGGACAACGGCGGCAAGCATTGAAACCGCCGCCGTTGCCACCGCCCGCCGGAACGGGAATGACGGGTCTTTTCCGGCGACAAACAGGGGGGCGGCGAGCAGAAACCACAGGTGCGCCGGGGCTTCAACAAAACTTATGCCGATAAACGCCGCTATGCCGCAACACGAGCCGAGTATGTCATAGGAATACGCCGTAAGCGGCTTGAGCCGCATAAACACCTTCGCCGTCCTCTGGGCTATGAGGAAGAAAATTGCCGCCACAAAGAGAAACCAGAAGATAAAAAGCGGCAGTCCGCCGGACGAGCCGCCCTCCTTGCCGGCGGTGAAGAAAACCTCCCCCCGGAAATCCCCGCCTTCGGAGCCGAAACCCGGAACTTCCGGGCTGGCGGCGTAAATCAGGCACACAAACAGGGTTACAAGCGGCGGCACGGCGGCAAAAAGCGTGTCGCTGACTCTTTGCCCGAAAAGGCGGTGGGAGATAAACCCCGCCCCGAGACCTATGAAAGCGGAGATAAGAACAAGGTTGGGAAAGTAGCCCAGATTCCAGATGTTGCCCGCCATAAAGCGGATAAGCAACAGTTCAAGAAAAAGGGTCAGAAAACCCAGACAGAATATACGTGACCTGTCACCCATAACAATTTGCGGAGGCGAGCCGGGCTGTAAGCCGGGTTCTGTCGGGGACGGCCATTCATCTGCGACGCCCGTTGCCGGACGCCTGTAGCAACCACCCGAAGCGGGGGCCGGACTGCCCCCGGCGGCGCAAGCCGCCGCGCTTCTGTTTGTCTTGCTTCAAGCGGGGTTTGCCTTGCCGGGAAACGTCTCCGCCTCCCGCGGTGGTCTCTTACACCGCCTTTTCACCCTTACCCGCCCCCTCGCGGGGACGGGCGGTCTGTTTTCTGCGGCACTTTCCATCGCCTCGCGGCGTCCGGCGGTTAACCGGCGCTCTGTCCTGTGAAGCCCGGACTTTCCTCCCGGACGGCAAAACCGCCCGGGCGGCCGTCCGCCCGACTCGCGGGGTCAAGAGTATCTTTTTATCGCCTCGTTGGCAAGACCGTCCGCCACGGTGTTATGCTCTCTGCCCACATGGGAAATTGTGAATGAATCAAGCGAGCCGCGCGCCTCAACCGCCTCGTTGAAAAGCGCCCTGATGCCCGGGTCTTTGACCTTCCACTCGCCGTTCATCTGGCTTGCGAGAAGAAGGGAGTCCGTCTTGACGTGGAGGCTGGTCATGCCGAGATTTGCCGCCGCCCTTATGGCGGTTATGAGCGCCCGGTATTCGGCCTGATTGTTGGTGGCCGTTCCGATGAACTGTTTGATTCTGGAAACCGGCGCGCCGTCCGGCGCGGTGATGACCACCCCTATTGCGGAGGGGCCCGGATTGCCCTTTGACGCGCCGTCTATGTGGGCTACGGCGGCGGTCTGCGGCGGACTGTCAGGCATTCTCACAGTGCAGAATTCTGTTGCAGTTGGGGCACTGGATGATCTTTGCGCCGGTGAGAACCTCGTTGAACATCTGCGGCGGGATATTCATGTTGCAGTTCATGCACATCTCGCTCCGCGCCTCGGCGAGAAATATGTGCGTTTTACCGGAGATCTTGGCGTAAACCGAATGCACCTCCGGGCTGAGCCCGCCCGCAATGGAATCCCTCCGCTCGCGGCACGGCGCGGCTTCGGTCTCAAGTTTGCCGATGACCTTTTCAATCTCTTCAATTCTCGGGGCGTTTTGCTCGGTTTTCTCCTTGAGAGACTGCTCAAGTTCGCCCGTCTCCGCGCCAAGGGTTTCAAGTTTGCCCATTAACTCAAGAATCTCCTCTTCAATCTCTATGCACCGCCTCTTCGCCTCGGTAAGTTCCTTCTGAAGCGCCTCGTATTCCCTGTGTGTCTTGATGTTGAGAAGGCGCTCTTCGGCTTTTCCTATGTAAAGTTGTTTCTCGGAAAGGTCTTTTTCCAGAAGTGATTTTGATTTGTCCGCATCCTCGGTCTGAAGAGTCTTTTCCGCGAGAATCTCCTGAACGGACTTAATTTCGCCGTTCAAAACCGACAACTCTTCGGGGTATTTGCGGAGGGTTTCCTCCATCTCGTGCAACTCGGAGGAAACGGACTGCAACTCTTTGAGTCTCTTTATCTGTTCCAGTATTCCGTTTTCTGAACCTTCAGCGCTCTGCATTGCCTTTAAGATTGGGCCCACCAGGACTCGAACCTGGGACCAACGGATTATGAGTCCGCTGCTCTGACCAACTGAGCTATGAGCCCCACTCGCGCCCCGCCTCGCGGTCGGAATACGGAGTATAAAGCACAGGTTCTGTTTGTCAACGGACACACGCCCGGCATAATTGCCCGCATGGCCGGATTTTCCGCAAGCGAAAAAATGAAGATTGAAAACGCCGCTCCGGGGGCGCTGTTTTTTGACGAGACCGGCTCCACAAACGCCGTCTTGCGCGAGATGGGGAAAAACGGCGCGCGCGAGGGAACGGTCGCGCTGGCGGACAGGCAGACCGCCGGGCGCGGACGGATGGGCAGGCGGTGGGTTTCGCCCGGAGGCGGCAACCTCTTTATGTCCGCCCTGTTCCGCCCGCGCGTGAGGTTCTCGCTTTGCCCCGCGGCGACCTTCATGGCCTCTCTGGCGCTGTCGGAAACCTTTGAGGCAATGGGCGCGGAAACAGAAATCAAATGGCCCAATGACATTCTTGCGCGCGGCGGCAAACTTGCGGGCGTGCTGTCCGAGGCTGAGCCGGAGGGCGAAATGTGCGGATTTATAGTCATCGGAATCGGCGTCAACCTGAACCTTGCGCCCGCGCGCAAACGCGGGCTTATGGACGGGTTTGAGCGCCCCGCCGTCTCGCTGGGGGAGATTCTGGGGCGCGACATAAACCGGGGGGATTTCGCCGCCGCGCTTATAAAAAACCTGTTCGCCCGCCGGAGGGACTGGACGGAAAAGGGCGGCGACCGGACGGTGGAGCGATGGGCGGAGCGGTGGGGAAAGCTGAACGGGCGCGTAACGGTAAGGGACGGCGGCGAGGAAATAACGGGCATCGCCCGGAAGGTGGACGCGCGGGGGTTTCTTCACATTGAGACGGCGGACGGCGAACTTGTCAAAATTGTGTCGGGAGACGCCCTATAACCGATTGCCGCCGGGGGCGGTTTGCTGTAGTATCAGGCGCAAATGCCGGGAGAGAGAACAAAACGGAAACCGGAAAAACGGCGGGCGGGCTTCACCCTGATTGAGCTGCTTGTGGTTCTTGTAATCATAGGTGTGCTTGCGGGGTTTGCCGTTCCCAACTTTCTGGGCGCGCGCGGCTCGGCAAACGAACTTTCGGCAAGGAAGACGCTTCAGGTGCTCAGTTCGGCGGAAATTCAGTTCGCCATTCAGGATTCGGACGGAGACGGCATCCGCAACTACACCGCCTCCATAGGAGACCTGTCGGAGGGGCTGTCCCTCCGCTGCCCTAAGGGGTCGGGCGAGTCGTGCGAGGCGGCGGACGCTCTTGTGGACGAGTCTTTTGAAGGGGCGGACGCGGGCTCGTCGGACTCTGCGGTGTGCGAGAGGCCGAAGTCCGGATACTGCGTCCGGGCGGACTTTGACGCGTCATCTTCCGGGCAGTCATCCGACGGGCTTTATGTAACGGGCTTCGGGTGGCGGGCGTCTCCCATAAGCGTCGGCGTTACGGGCAAAAAAGATTTTGCAATTTACGAGGACGGCGTTCTCCGGTGCGAGACGATTGAGTACGACAACAACCGGGGCGCGGCGGGCTCATTCTCCGCAGACAGGGACTCCGCCCCGTGCCCGTAGCTCGCCCCGCCGCGACCGCAGTCATAACCCTGCCCCCCGGCTCCGGAGGAAAGAGAGCCGACACCGCCCTGTCCGAAGTTCTGCCGCAGAGCCGGTCGCGGGTGGCGGCGCTTATCAAATCGGGCGATATTCTTATGAACGGCGAGCCGTTCAAACCGTCCGCCATCATTGAGGGCGGCGAGTCCTTTCTGGTTCACACCCCCCCTCCGCGCGGCGGCTTTGCCGGGCCGGAGGACGGGGAGGTTTCACTTGACATCATTTTTGAGGACGCCGACATCATTGTCATCAACAAGCCCGCCGGGCTGACCGTTCATCCGGGAGCGGGGCGGGCGGGACCCACGCTTGCGGGCGCGCTTGCCCGCAGGTATCGGGAAAATCTTTCCACTCTCGGCGGAATTGAAAGGCCCGGCATCGTTCACCGGTTGGACAAAGACACCTCCGGCGTTCTGGTGGCGGCAAAAAACGACGTGTGCCACGCCGCCCTCTCGCGCCAGTTTGCGGAGCGCGAAGTGAGCAAGGAGTATGAGGCGATAGTGTGCGGGGAGATGAAAAAAAACTCGGGCGTTTTCTCCTCCGGCATAGGGAGAAGCTCCCGCGACCGCAGAAAGATGTCCGGCAAAAACCCCGCGCGACCACGCCAATCCGTAACGGAGTGGGAGGTTGTTGAGCGCATTCGCGGGTGGACTTTCGTCCGCATCAGGCCGCAGACCGGCAGAACCCACCAGATAAGGGTGCACTTTTCCGAAGCGGGGCATCCGGTTGCGGCGGACCCGCTTTACCGCACAAAAGAGGCAAAGGCGCTGTTTGCGTCATCGGGGCTGGCGCAACCGTTGCGGAGGCAGGCTCTTCACGCCGCGAGCATAGGGTTTTCCCATCCCGCCACGGGAGAACGGATGAGTTTTTCCGCCCCGCTTGCGGCGGACATTGCGGACGCGCTCAATTTCCTTCGCGCCAGCGGCGGCAAAAACGGGTAGCGCTTCAAAAGCGGGACGCTTTCCGGTAATGTATGCGCCCGAAAGGCAGGGAGGATTTTCAAATGCGCGTTGTCTGCATGATAGAAAACGAGGACTACTGGAATCTTGATTCCATAATCGGCTCCGGCGGCGGGGTTGAGAGTTACGGATACAGGTTTATCGCCGAAGACCCGTCCGGTTCAGCCGAGCCCTCAACGGTGGTTGTGTTTGAACTGGCAAACGCCACCTTTTCGGTGGGGCTCATAGTGTCAAACTCTTTCAACGAAACCGACATGGAACTGGGCTTTATATGCCAGCAGGTTCCCGACAAGCAAATCCCGGTCAAAACATCGGTCTCCGAAGAGGTCAAAAAGATTCAAAAGGAGGGGGACGAACTTCAGAGAATAGAGTATGTGGGGCTGTCGCTTGAGAAGTTTTACGAAAACAGCGGCGCAAAGTTCTACCTGCTTGACATGAGGGGGCAGGGCTGAGCGCATGGAAAACCTGAAAGGAAAGAAAATCGTGCTCGCGTATTCGGGCGGGCTTGACACCTCCATAATCCTCAAATGGCTCACGGAGAATTACGGGGCGCGGGTGGTGGCGTTCATAGCCGATGTGGGGCAGAACGAAGACATGGCCGCCGCCCGCAAAAAGGCGCTTGAGACGGGCGCGGAGAAGGTCAGGGTGGCAAACCTGAAAGAGGAGTTTGCGCGTGATTTCGTTTTTCCGGCCATAAGGGCGGGCGCGGTTTACGAGGGCTCATACCTGCTCGGCACATCGCTTGCCCGCCCCCTGATAGCCCGTAGGCAGGTTGAGGTTGCGCTTGAGGAGAAAGCCGCCGCGCTCTCTCACGGGGCGACCGGAAAGGGAAACGACCAGGTGCGCTTTGAGTTGGTGTATCACACGTTTGCGCCGAAGATGCGCATAATCTCGCCGTGGCGCGAGTGGGATTTGAAATCGCGCGAAGACCTGCTGAACTTTGCAAAAAAGCGCGGGATTAAAATTCCGGTAACCCGCAAAAAGCCCTACAGTTGCGACAGGAATCTGTTTCACACAAGTTATGAGGGCGGCATTCTTGAAGACCCGTGGACTGAACCGGACGAGGCGATGTTTGAAATGACCGCCTCTCCGGAGCGGGCTCCCGCAAAACCGGAGTATGTGGAGATAGAGTTTTTGCGCGGCTCTCCCGTTGCGGTGAACGGCGGGAAACTTTCCCCGGCGAAACTCATTGAGCGGCTCAACACGGTTGCGGGCAGGCACGGCGTCGGGCGGGCGGACATAGTTGAAAACCGTTTTGTCGGAATGAAGTCGCGCGGCGTGTATGAAACTCCGGCGGGAACGGCTCTTCACTGCGCTCACGGGGCGGTTGAATCCCTGACGGTTGACCGCGAGGTTGCGCGGCTCAAAGAGGCGTTGATGCCGAAGATAGCGGAGGCCGTTTATTACGGATTCTGGTATTCGCCGGAGATGGAGGCAATGATGGAAGCGGTTGAGCGGACGCAGCAAAACGTAACCGGCGCGGCGCGGGTAAAACTCTACAAGGGCTCAGTTTCAATTGCGGGAAGAAAGGCGAAGAAATCGCTTTACAACCCCGCCCTTGCGACTTTTGAGGAAGACAACCTTTACGACCAGAAGGACGCGGGCGGATTTATCAAACTGAACGCGTTGCGGCTGAAAGCCGCCCGGTTTTCCGGGCGCGGCTAAAATTTTGCGCTGTAGCCCGCAAGCAATGACAGCGCGGGCTCGGCGCTCCGGTCATGCCCCGGATGACGGCTCGCCATACCGCCGATACTTATCCTTCCCATACCGGTCTGCGCCACTACTTGCGCCCCCACGTCTATCTGCCTCCCGCTCGGCTCAAGGTCGGCGGTCAGAGAACGGCGCAATATGTCGCGCTCAGGCGTCCGCCCCACGGGAATAACAAAACCCATTCGCCCGTCCTCTATCCTTAACGGGGAGGAAACCGACAACTTGAACGCATGGCCGCCGTCCGTCTCCCTTATCAGTCCGGTGGAAAACGAACTTGTCAGCAGGCGCGACACCCCGCTTATAAGCCCGCCGCCCGTGTCCGCGCCGGACGCGCCCAACTCAGCATCCGCCACAAAACGCCAGCCGCCTCTCTCCCATTCCCATCCGAGACCGGCAAATCCCAACTCGCTTGACAGTTCGCCAAACGCCCCCTCCGCAACCGCTCCCAATGCGGAATCAGGCTCTGATACAAAACCGGAGCGGAGAGGCCCCCACGAAACAACCGCGCCGTGTCCGCGCCGTTCCGCCCATTCGGGAGAGGTGAAGGCGTAGGCGGAAAAACCGCCGATTTCAAAACCGGCAAATTCAGGGGCGGTTATGTGGGACAAATGCCCCTCCTTGCCGAGAAGGTCGCGGTCTTCCATATCCGCCGCGCCTCGTGAGAAATAAACCGAGGGGATTTGCCCTTCCGTTTCCAGTCCGGCGGGGGCCGCCCCGCCCGAAACGGGAACGGAGCGGTCGCGCCGGTTTGCGCGTCTTTCGGAAGGCGGAGCGGAGGCAAACTTCATAAAGCCGGACATCTGACGGCGGATGTGAGATACCTCCGTCCTCGGAGCAAACCGCTCAAGCGGATACCAGAAGGGAGCGCCGAGGGAATCAAACGCGGCAACCTCGGCTCCGGTGAAAACGCGGGCAATTCCGTCTCCAAACGCTCCGGCGGTTTCCAGACTTGTGGCGGACAAAGGAGACGCCTCCCGCAATACCTCTTCGCTCAAAACCGCCTCCGATACCATTCCCATATTGCCAACCGGCGCGGTCGCGGCGCCGAGGTCTAAAAGGCCCTGCCCGTAGATGGATGACGCGGTGTTAACGGACGCGCCGTTAACACCGGCTACGGGGTCTCTGTCGGGGGCGTATATGCCGTCTTTGTTTGCCGTTTCATACATTCTTTCAAGCAGTTCTATATTGCTCATTCCCGGAAAAAGTTGCTTCATAAGCGCAAGGCCGCCCGACACTATCGGCGCGGCGAAGGATGTGCCGTGAACCGTCTCTATATCTCTTGCCACACCGTCTTCACCGTCCCCCCTGCTTAAGGGCACGTTTATACTTTGCCCCGGAGCCGCTATGCACCACAGGGCGGCGGCTCCGCACCGGTTGGAGAAATCAGAAATTGTTCCGTCCCGCTTCACCGCCACAACAATGGTCCAAAACGGGCGCAACTCCGGAAAATGAATCGGCAGACCGGCAAAAATGGAGGGGTGGGCGGCGTTAAGGGTTGGACCCTCGCAACCAAACTCACCGGCGAATTCTCCCGTGCATGGGTAATCAGAACTGCGATGCTGATTCCCCGCAGCCCACACAAAAACTTTCTTTGCGGAATTGGGCACACCCGACTGAAAATACTCCGTCGGGCTGTCTCCCTCCCAGAATCCAACCACTCCCCTCGGTGTATCAGGGTCGGTTATCAAGGGGGCGGCGGGCTGAAGGCTTATATTTATGATGTCAAGATCGGGGTCGCCCAGAGCGGCGTTTAACGCTTCCGCGATGACGGCAACCTCGTCCGCTCCCTCTCCCTCCGTTTTCAATGCGAACATACTAACATTGGCGCCCGGCGCAATGCCTTCCGTTCTGGAGGGCCGGGTTGAGAAGTGGTCTTCCCTCATAAACACCGTCCTGACACCGGCGGCCACCCCGACAACCCCCGTTCCATGAGAGAGCGCGGTGGTTTTCAAGTCCGAGACGCTTGCGTTGCCAAGATAATTCACCTCAACCG
>JAPOUR010000032.1:77901-102218 GCA_026708565.1 Candidatus Dadabacteria bacterium | reverse complement strand
TTGAAAGGCTCTTCCACCGCTTCGGCGACCCAGCGGGCAAACCTTGCCGCCTCCGCGCCGTCTATCATCCTGTGGTCGTAAGACAGCGACAGCGGAAGTATCGTGCGCGGCTTGAACTGGCCGGACGCCGCGTCAAAAACCGGGCGGACATTTGCGCGCGCGAGCCCGAGTATCGCCACCTCCGGCGGGTTGATTATGGGTGTGAAAGAGTCGCCGCCGATTCCGCCGAGGTTGCTCACAGTGAAGGTCGCCCCGGCAAGTTCATCGGGTTTTATATTTTTCTCCCGCGCCCGTTTTGCAAGGTCGGAAAGTTCAATGGATATCTCAACTATGTTTTTTTCGGAAGCGTTTTTTATGACCGGAACCATAAGCCCCCTTTCGGTGTCAACGGCGACCCCGATGTTGACATATTTTTTGAAAATCATCTCGCCGCGCGCCTCGTCAAAACTTCCGTTGAACTTTGTGAAAACGCCGAGGGCGGACGCCGCCACCTTCACCATAATGGCGGTTACGGTCAGCTTGCCCCCGGCTTCTTCCGCCTTCGGGCTGAAGGTTTTCCGCAACTGCTCAAGTTCGGTTATGTCCGCGCTGTCGTGATGAGTAACATGGGGAATCGTTCTCCACGATTTTGAGAGTTGTTGCGCAGACGCCTTGCCCACTGTTGACACGGGGGCTCTTTCTATCTCCCCCCAGGGGCTGAAGTCCGGCAGGCCGCCCGCGCCCCCCGCCGAGGGGGAATTTATTAAGTCCTTCGCGTGCGCCCTCACATCTTCAAGAGACACCCTTCCCCCGGCGGCGCTTTTAACCTCTGAAATGTTTATGCCGAGGTCTCTCGCAAGCGACTTGGCGGCGGGCGATGACGGCGGCGCGGAGGCGGGGCCTTTCTTTTGCTCAACCGGCTTTGCGGGCGCCGGGGGCGGCTCTTCAACCTTTGCCGGGCCGGGGTTGTTTTTCTCCGCCGTTTTTTCACTTCCGCCTGCGGGTGTCGGCGCGGGTTCGGGTTGTTTTGCGGCGTCGGGTTTGGTTTTGGAGTCGGGCGCGTGGTTTCCCTCCTCTATGACGGCGATGAGGCCGCCCACTTTTACGGTGTCTCCCACCGCAACGGCGATGTCTTTGACCTTCCCGTCAAACTGGCACGGAAGTTCAAACGCCGCCTTGTCGGTTTCAAGTTCAACAAACGGCTCATCTTTGCGGGCGGGTTTTCCCGCCTCGGCAAAAACCGCCGTAACAGTGGCTTCGGTAACGCCCTCCCCTATCTCGGGCAAACGGAATTCAATCATTGCGGAATGAGGATAACATAAGAAAGGGGGAAGGTTGAGACTCACAGAAACATCGGGTCTTTCTTGCGCGGATTTATGCCGAGTTCCTTCGCCGCTTTTTCAAGCGTCCCGCCTTTTATCTTCCCTTCCTCGCAAAGCGCCCAAAGCGCGGCGTAGGCAATGTTGTTTGCGTCAACCTCAAAATGCTCCCTTAACTTTGCCCTTGTGTCGCTCCTGCCGAAACCGTCCGTTCCCAACTCAACCGCGCGTCCGGGCAAGAGGCGGGATATTGAGGAAGGAAGCGATTTCATATAGTCGCTCGCGGCGACAAAAACACCGCTCTCCCCGCCGAGGCATTTTTGAATGTAGGGGATTTTTTTCTTTCCCGCCGGATGAATTCTGTTCCATCTTTCCGCCGCCTGAGAGTCTCTGTAAAGTTCCTTGTAACTGGTAACGCTCCACACATCGGCGGCAACGCCGTATTGCTTCTCAAGGATTTCAGCCGCCACTATGGCCTCGTTCAGTATAGCCCCGCTGCCAAGCAGGTGCGCCCTCTTCGGGTTTTTCACATCCGGCGATTTTTTGAACCGGTACATCCCGCGCATTATGCCCTCTTCAATGTTTTTTCCCTTCGGCATCGGCGGTTGCGGATACGGCTCGTTGGTAACGGTTATGTAATAGAAAATATCCTCCCCCTTGCAATACATCCTTTTCATTCCCTCGCGCACAATGACCGCCAACTCGTAGGCGAACGCCGGGTCATACGCCTCCATTGTGGGGAAAGCGTAGGAAAACTGGTGGCTGCTGCCGTCCTGATGCTGAAGACCCTCGCCCGCAAGGGTGGTTTTGCCGGACGTTCCGCCTATCAGAAAACCCCGGCATCTCATGTCTCCTGCCGCCCATGCAAGGTCTCCAATCCTCTGAAGCCCGAACATGGAATAAAACACAAAAAACGGTATGGAGTTTATTCCGTGAGTGGCGTGCGCGCTACCCGCCGCAATGAATGACGACATCGCCCCCGCCTCCGTTATGCCCTCTTCCAGTATCTGCCCGTCCTTCGCCTCCCTGTAATACAGAAGCGTGTCGGAATCCACCGGCTCGTATTTCTGTCCCTCGCTTGCGTATATGCCCACCTGCCGGAAAAGCGGCTCCATTCCGAACGTGCGGGCTTCATCGGGAACAATGGGAACAACAAGTTTTCCAATTGCGGGGTCTTTCAACAGCGCGGCGAGCATGCGCACAAACGCCATTGTGGTTGTCGCCCCGCGCCCGCCTGAGCCCTTGAGCAGTTCCCCGAACGGCTTTTCTGGAACACCGGCAAGAGGGCGCGCCCTGTTTGCGCGCGAGGGGGACGGCCCGCCGAGCGCCTTTCTTCTCTCTTTCAGGTAGCGGATTTCCCCGCTGTTTTCCGGCGGCTTGTAAAACGGCACTGACGGCAAATCCTCGTCCGGTATGGGGATGCGAAGGCGGGTCCGGTAGGTTTGCAGTTCCTCTTCATTCAGTTTTTTCTGCTGGTGCGTTATGTTGCGCCCCTCGGACGCCTCCCCTATGCCGTAGCCCTTTACCGTTTTCGCCAGCACAACCGCGGGCGCGCCCCGGGTTTTGACGGCGGCGTCATAGGCGGCAAAAACCTTTTGGGGGTCGTGCCCGCCGCGCGCAAGCCGCTCAAGCTGCTCGTCCGCCAGATTTTTCACCATGTCAAGAAGCAGGGGATGAGTTCCGAAGAATTTGCTTCGTATGTAGTCGCCGCTTTCCACAACGTATTTTTGATACTCGCCGTCCACCGTTTCCGCCATTCTTTCGGCGAGAAGCCCGCGGGTGTCTTTTTCAAGAAGCGGGTCCCAGTCCGCCCCCCAGACGGCTTTGATTACCTCCCACCCCGCGCCCCGGAAAATCGCCTCCAGTTCCTGAATGATTTTCCCGTTGCCGCGCACGGGCCCGTCAAGCCGCTGGAGGTTGCAGTTGATGACGAATATAAGATTGTCCAGTTTTTCACGCGCCGCGAGAGTTATCGCGCCAAGCGTTTCCGGCTCATCCGACTCGCCGTCTCCGAGGAAAACCCACACCTTGGACTGCGATTTCTCTATAAGCCCGCGGTTTTGCAGATACCTGTTAAAACGCGCCTGATAGATTCCCATTATCGGCGAAAGCCCCATGGACACGGTGGGAAACTCCCAGAAGTCCGGCATCAGCCACGGGTGGGGATACGATGACAGCCCCCTGCCGCTTCCCGCCTCGCGCCGGAAGTTCTTCATCTGCTCAAGCGAAACCCTGCCCTCAAGGAACGCGCGCGCGTAAATCCCCGGCGAGGCGTGCCCCTGAAAATAAACCATGTCTGCGTTTTCACCCGCTTTGAGAAAATGATTGAACGCCACCTCAAGCAGAGTCGCCGCCGAGGCGTAAGTGGATATGTGCCCGCCGATTCCCTCTTCATTGCGGTTTGCCCTTACGACCATCGCCATTGCGTTCCAGCGGATGATGTTTTTTATGCGCCGCTCAATCTCGCGGTCTCCGGGGAACGGCGGCTCTTTGCCGGGCGGAATGGTGTTCACATAAGGCGTGTTTGCGGTGTGGGGGATTTTAATCCCCTTTCGCGCGGCGTGGATTTGCAGTTTCCCAAGCAGGCGCGCCGCCCTCTTCTCTCCGGCGGATGAGACAACCTCGTCAAAGGAGTCCGTCCATTCGCGTTCTTCAACCCGCTCCCGCAAGGGGTCATCTGTTTTCTTGCCTGCCATTCCCCCTATTATGAAGCATAAGCGGCAAAGTTTCCTGTTTTTGAGGCGGACGCCGCAGTTTGACGATTCGCTCCCCGTGTGTAGAATAGCCCGCCGGTATGAGTTCCAAATACGACCTTGTTGTAATCGGCTCCGGTCCCGGCGGCTATGTTGCGGCAATCAGGGCCGCCCAGCTGGGAATGAAGACCGCCGTTATTGAGCGGGACAACCCCGGCGGCGTTTGCCTGAACTGGGGTTGCATACCGTCCAAGGCGATCATCAAGTGCGCCGAGGTTTACAACTACTGCAAAAAATCCGAGGACTACGGCATAACCAGCAAAGGGCTGTCTTTTGACTATTCGCGGGTCATAGAAAAAAGCAGGGGAGCGTCTTCGTCTCTGAACAAGGGCGTGGAGTTTCTGCTCAAGAAAAACAAAGTAACCTTCATAAAGGGCTCGGCCAGGCTTCTGCGCCCGGGCGCGGTTGGAATCGCCGGGGATGAGGACAGTGAAATTCAGTCGCAGAACATTCTTCTCGCCACCGGCTCGGTCCCGCAAACAATTCCGGGCCTTGAGATAGACGGCAAGATTGTCATGACAAGCGATGAGGCGATCATGAACCGCGAAGTTCCGAAAAGCATCATCATCATCGGCGGCGGATACATCGGTGTTGAGTTTGCATACGTTTACAACTCTTTCGGCAGCAAGGTGACCATCGTTGAGATGGCTCCGAACATTATTCCCGGAGCGGACGAGGATGTGTCAAAGGAACTTGAAAAAAGTTTCAAAAAGAGCGGAATGACGGTTCTTACGGGCACGGCGTATAAGTCAATCAAGAAAACAAAAACGGGCGCGAAGATAACCGTGGCGGATGCGGCTTCGGGCGGGGAAAGTGTTTTGAGCGCAAATATGGTTCTGGTTGCCGTCGGCAGGAAGGCGGTTGCAAATTCCGCGCCGACTTCCTACGGTTTCTACGGTTCGGGAGACAGCATCGGTCTTGACGAACTCGGCATTGAGACGGACGAGCGGGGATTTATCAAAACGGATGAGAATTATTCAACCACCTGCTCCGGCGTTTACGCCATTGGCGATGTGACGGGGCCGCCGCTTCTGGCGCACAAGGCGTCCGAGGAGGGCGTTGTGGCCGTTGAGCGGATGAACGGGCTTAACACCCGCGTCCATTACAACAACATTCCCGGTTGTGTTTACTGCCAGCCGGAGGTCGCTTCGGTGGGTTTTACCGAGAAAGCGGCAAATGACGCCGGATACAATGTTGACACCGGGACTTTTCCTTTCAAGGCGGTCGGCAAGGCGGTGGCCGTGGGAGAGCCGGAGGGTTTTGTGAAAATTATTTCCAACAGGGAAAACGGCGAAATTCTCGGCGCTCACATCATAGGCCACGGCGCGACCGAACTGATAGCCGAGATTGGAACTGCGAGGACGCTTGAGTCCACCCCCTACGAGATAGCCACCACTTCGCACGCCCACCCCACTCTTTCCGAGGCGGTTATGGAGGCGGCGCTTGCGGCGATGGGCAGGCAGAGGCACTTCTGAACATCGCGCCGCGCGCATGGCAAAAAAACTCACCCTTATCAAGCCCGGAGTTGTTCCCTACCCTCAGGCGGTTGAACTGCAGCGGGAGATTCTTGAGAAACGAATTGCCGGACAGACCGGCGACACCTTAATACTGCTTGAGCACCCGCCCACCATCACAACGGGAAGGCGGGGAAGTCTGTCAAACCTGACGGCGGATGCGGAGTTTTTGAAAAAGCGCGGTGTTCACATTGAGCCGTCCACCGGCAGGGGGGGAGACATAACGTTTCACGGCCCCGGCCAGATTGTCGGTTATCCAATCATCGGAATCAAAAACCGCAAGGGAGGGGTTTCCGGATATGTGCGCTCGCTTGAGGAAGTGGTAATACGCTGTCTTGCGGACTTTGACATTTCCGCCCGCAGGATTGAGAAACTGACCGGCGTTTGGGTCAAGCGCAGCAAAATTGCGTCAATAGGCGTGGGCGTCCGGCGGTGGGTTACGTGGCACGGCTTCGCCCTGAACGTCAACACAGACCTGTCATGGTTTGAAACGATGACTCCGTGCGGAATTCCGCAAGTGAGGATGACCTCAATAAAGGACTGGACGCAAAGCGCGGAGGATATTGAAATGGAAGCCGCGCGCGCGGCGCTTGTGAGGCATTTTTCCGATGTGTTCGGGTATGGGGGATGACATTATTTATTGGGTGTCAACAACCTTTCTTCGGATTCTCTCCGTATTGATTTGTTCCGGGCTGTCCGTCTGACAGCGCCAGCCACCAGAAATAGCCGATGCAACAAAGTCCGGTAAAAGTAAGGAAAATTGCAACGACCTCAGACTCCGCAACTGCAACCGCCGCAAACGCAATTGCCACTCCCCCGGCGGCGGGTAGCAACACCCACCAGCCGTTTTTCCCGATGTCGTGAAGCCGTCTCACATCAACGGCCAGATTCGGAAGAAAAAACAGCACATTCACGATAAGAGACAGGGTTGGATTCACAAGAAGTGGTAACAAAGACGCTATGACCGCGCTCCAAAAAGTAAATATGAGAAACTCCCTCCGGCGGGCGCGTCCCTCAAAGGTTGCGTATAGCCTCAGGCACTTGACGAACCACGCAAACCCAAGCGGCAGATTTGACTCTTTCCGTTTTTCTTCGGCTTCGGCAAGTTTGCTCATCTCGCCTTGTCTGTAAGATAAACCAGCGCAGCGCCTATGGATATCAGGGCAATGCCCGCAAGGCGCATTGTTGTTATTTTCTCTCCGAGCAGAACCCATGCGTAAAGCGCGGTGAAAAGCGGCGCGGTTGCCGCTATGGGAATCACATAAGAGGCATCGCCCTGCTTGAGAGCGGAAAAGAACATAAACAGCCCTATCACTCCGCCGAGAAGACCGGAAACGAGGATCAGCGTCAGCGTCTTTCCGCTAACCTGAAACATCTCCGGCGTTTTCCCCGTTGCAACCGCAAACACCGCTATCACGGCGGAGATGAAGACCAGCCGTATTGTCATAACGACCGTTGTGGAAGCGTCTTTGAGGCTCATCTTCTCAAAGATGGGGCTCAGCCCCCATATCGCCGCCACGGCGAGAGCCATAAACGTTGTTCTCATTGCGCGGGTTAGGTTATATGCTTTCGGGGCAAGGTGGAAGCCCGTATGAAGGTTGTCGCGCTTACAAAGGATTTGATGTTCTCATCTCGCATACGGGAGGCTTTGTCTCCAAAGGCGGAAGTGCTGTTCGCCCGCTCCGCCGGTGAGTTGCTCTCCGCCGCGCGCGGCGGCCCCGCGCGGATGGTGATACTTGACCTTGCCGATACCGAAGCGCGGCGGGCGCTTGCGCTTGTGAAAGAGGAAATTCCCGGTGTGTTCTGCGCGGGCTACTACCCGCATGTTCAAAAGGAAACGGCGGAAGAGTTCAAAAAGCTGGGGTGCGATGAGGTTATGCCGCGCTCAAGGTTTGTCAGGGAAATGGCGGGGATTGCGGAGAGGGTTTCCCTTTATGATTGATTGACCGGTCTTGACATGCTCATAAGACAGTGGACTATTATGTAATAGTGCGCATTGACCAAATCAGGCTGAAAGACTTCAAAGGGCTGGAGCAGTTTGAGCAACGGTTGCACCCTAACTTTACGGTTATTGTCGGTGACAACGGCGCGGGCAAAACATCAATCTTGGATGCTTTGTCTGTGGCGATGGGTTCTTACTTGTTGGGCATTCCCAAGGCCAAGCCTCGGCACATTCAAAGGCATGAGGCTCGTGAGTTAGTGCGATTTTTCGAGAGCGGTCCGGATTACAAGGATTACTATCCGGTAGAAATTGAAGTTACCGGAACCGTCTTGGACCACGACACCAATCAAGCAATATCATTAAGTTGGTGCAGGGAACTGATTAGCATTAAGAGCAGAACCACCACCCGCAAGGCTTCGAAAATCAAGAAAATCGCGGAAAGCGCTTACAACAAAATACAAGACGGGAAGGACTTGAATTTGCCGTTGCTTTCTTACTATGGTGCCAGTCGGTCGTGGAATGAGCCTAAAGACACGAAAGCCGATGCAAAACCCAGCCGCTTTGATGCCTATAGGTTCAGCCATGATCCAAAAGTTTCCTCCGCCGACCTTATACGTTGGGTTCGTGACCAGCATCTAATCAGTCTTGAAGGGCAAAATGGCGATATTTCAACTTTTGCCGCATGGAAGGAGGCGGTTTCAGGATGCTTTGAGTCTCCTGTTAACGTGCGCTACTCAGTAAAGCGGGGTCGTCTTGAAATCTGTTTCCGTGGCCATGGCGGGGATGGTAAAAAAGCAGTGGCATTCAACAATCTCAGTCACGGTCAACGCACCATTATCTCCATGGTCGGCGACATTGCCTACAAGGCCATGAAACTCAACCCCCATCTCGGTGCGGATGCGCTGGTTAAGACATCGGGAATTGTATTGATAGATGAGATAGACTTGCACCTGCACCCTAAATGGCAGCGTCAGATTGTGGGGGCGCTGTCAGAGGCTTTTCCCAAAATTCAGTTTGTTGCCACTACACACTCGCCGTTCATCATTCAATCATTGAAAAAGGGAATGGTTGTGAATTTGGACACGAAAGAGGTTGAGTCCGAAGCATACAATCTTGCCATTGAGGATATTGCGGAGTCCATTCAACTTGTGGAGATGCCACAACGTAGTGAAAAACATCGGCAACTGATGGAGGCATCCAGTCAATACTACCAACTGCTTGAGAAAGCAAAGGGTGAGAGTAACAAAGAGGCGTTGGATGACAAACGCAGGAAACTTGACGAAATCATGGAAGATTTTGCGGACAACCCCGCCGCTGCGGCCATGTTGAAGTTCAACAGGCTGGCCTCCGGAATAGATAAATAAAGACCATGCGTCCAGTAGAGAAAGGTCCTGCGCCAAGGTCTTATACCGATTACAGAGATGCGGCGAATGATTTGGTTCAAAGGTTGGGTCGCTACTGCAACTATTGTGAAAAAAATCTGGACAATGCACCGGAGGTGGAGCATATTCAGCCAAAGTCATCAAATCCTAACTTGAAACTTGAATGGACAAACTTTCTTCTTGCCTGCAAGAATTGTAACGGGATAAAATCCAATAAGCCTGTTAATTTGGCACAAGTTGCTTTCCCACACACTGATAACACTTTCAGAGGGTTGTTATACAAACAAGGTATGGTCCAAGTAGATCCTCACCTTTCAACAAAGGAGAAGGGAGCCATTGCGTCCTTAGTGAAACTGGTGGGACTGGATAGGAGTCCGGGGAGTAATAAACCCACTGTTGCTGACAATCGCTGGGAACTCCGCCAACAATATTGGCGTGTGGCAGAAGAAAACAAGAGAACGATAGATAAAGTTGATCAATCAAAACAATCAGCCTCTGCGGACGAGTTGCGTGAATCTGCTGCTTGTATAGCACTTGCCGGTGGTCATTTTTCCGTCTGGATGACTGTGTTCCAAGATGACCCGAAGATGAAGCGGCTCCTTATAAAGAAGTTTCGCGGCACCGCCAAAGACTGCTTTGATACCAATGGTAAACCAATCCCACGCCCCGGCGGAAAACTGTAACTAATTACCTACCCCCCTACTACCCCATCTTATCCTCATTCGCCTTTAAGACCTGTTTCGCGGTTTTTGCCAGTTCGGAGTCAGGGTCTTTTTTTATGACCGCCTCAAAATCCGCCTTTGCCTCCGCAAACCGGCCGAGTTTCTGAAACTCCGTCGCGCGGGCAAAAAGCGCCTTGGTAAATTCAGGATTAATTTCAAACGCCCCGCCGAAATCCTCAGCCGCCTTTGTGTTGTTGCCCATGCTGTCGTAAACATGCCCCCGGCTGTAAAGACTCTCAAAATCACGGGGATTGATTTCAATCGCCCTGTCATAGTCTTTCAACGCGCTTTTGTAATCCCGAAGCAGATTGTGGTAGGTGGTGGCGCGGTTGTAGAACGCCTCGCTGTTGTCCGGCTCCATCTCAATCGCTCTGTCATAATCGGCTATGGCGTCCCTGTATTTTCCAAGCCGCCCGTAAGCCGTTCCCCTGCTCACATAAGCCCCGGCAAAATCCGGCATAAGTTCAATGACCCTGTTGAAGTCGTCTATCGCCGGTGTGTGGTCGCCGATGTCCACAAGCAGCGAGCCCCGGTTGTAAAGCGCTTGCGCATAGTCCGCCTTTGCTTCGGCGGCTCTGGTGTATCGCTCTATGGCGTCCCGCAACCTGCCCTTCATTGAGAGCGCAACGCCGAGGTTGTATTGCGCGTCCGCGCCGGACGGGTTGATGTCCGCCGCCCTTGTGTAGTTTTCTATCGCCCCGTCCCAGTCCCCCGCGCTTGCGAGCCGGTTGCCCTCTTTGAAAAAACTGTCAAAATCTTCCGCCATTTTTGCCTCCTTAAAATTTTAAGCCAGATTTGGCGCGAGCCACTTGCGCGCCTCCTCCAATGATACCCTCTTTCTGCGCGCATAGTCTTTGAGTTGGTCTTCGCGTATCCCGCCGACATTGAAGTATTTCGCCTCCGGATGGGAGAAGTAAAATCCCGACACCGAACTTGCGGGGGTCATCGCAAGGGTCTCAGTCAGCCGGACGCCCGTGTGTTTTTCCGCATCAAGAATTTTCCATATTGTCAACTTGCCCGTGTGGTCGGGGCATGACGGATAACCCGGCGCGGGGCGTATGCCCCGGTATTTTTCCTTGATTAAATCATTTGCGGAAAGTTTCTCATCCTTCCCGTAACCCCATATCTCGCGGGCTTTTTTATGCATCATCTCCGCCAGCGCCTCGGCTATTCTGTCTGCCAGCGCCTTGACCATGATTGAAGTGTAGTCATCCCCCGCCTTTTTGAAGGTTTCCGCATACCGGTCGGACTCCGTTCCGGCGGTTACCACAAACGCCCCGATGTGGTCTTTCCCTCGCGGGGACGTAGGGGCGACAAAATCGGAGTTGCAATAGTAAACCTCTTCCCTGCCCGCCCGTCCTTTGGTCTGCTGGCGCAGGAAATGCGCGGTGGCAATGGCGCGCCCGCCGCCGGTTTTTGCGGAATATATTTTCACATCGTCCCCGTCCGCGGCGGCGGGCCAGAACCCTATTACGGCGGACGGGTTGAAAGCGCGCTGTTTTATAATTTCACCAAGAACATTTTGCGCGTCCCTGTAAAGTTCGGTCGCCTGCGCGCCCTTTTCCGGGTGTTTCAGAATTCCGGGAAAAGAGCCCTTCATCTCCCATGTCCAGAAAAACGGCGACCAGTCTATGAATTCCGCGATTTCAGCGGTGTCTATTTCCCCGAAAGGAATGACGCCCGCTTGGGAAGGAACGGTCACCGCGCCGCCTTTGGGGCGAAACCTCTTTTCCCTCGCCTCCTCAATCGTCACATATTCAAGCCGCCCTGAGCCGAGCAGATGGCGCTCCCTCTGTTTTTCCTGCTCCTCTTCAAGATTTTTTGCGTGCTTCGCGCTCTTTTCGGGGCTCAGTATGTCGTTGCAGACTCCCACCACAAGCGAGGCGTCTTTGACGTGCTCCACTATTCCGCCGTATGCGGGAGCCACCTTGACGGCGGTGTGGGTTTTGCTTGTGGTCGCCCCGCCGATAAGAACGGGGATGCCCAGGTTCTGCCTCTCCATCTCCGACACGTTGTAAATCATCTCGTCAAGAGACGGGGTGATGAGCCCGCTCATGCCGATAACATCGGCGTTTTCCTTTTTCGCCGCGCTGATGATCTTCTCGCACGGAACCATCACGCCGAGGTCTATCACCTCGTAGTTGTTGCACGACAGCACCACCGAGACAATGTTTTTCCCTATGTCATGAACATCGCCCTTGACCGTGGCGATGACAAATGTTTTTCCCGATGAGCGCCCTTTCTTTTGCTTTTCTTTTTCCATCATCGGCGTAAGGAACGAGACCGCTTTTTTCATCACGCGCGCGCTTTTTACCACCTGCGGCAGAAACATTTTGCCCTCTCCGAACAGGTCGCCCACAACCTTCATGCCGCCCATAAGGGGGCCCTCTATGACCTTGAGCGGCTTCTTGTATTTTTTGAGCGCTTCGGCGGTGTCTTCTTCGGCAAAGTCTGCAATGCCGTGGACAAGCGAGTGCCTTATGCGCTCCTCCACGCTTTTCTTTCTCCACGACAGGTCGTCTTTTGCGCCGCCGGATTTTCCCGCGCCCTGAAACTGTTGCGCGGCCTCAAGCAGTTCCTCCGCCGCATCCGCGCCCTTGTTCAGAACGGCGTTTTCAACCCTGCCGAGAAGGATTTTGTCAATGTCTTCGTAAACCGCAAGCATTCCGGCGTTCACTATCGCCATGTCCATCCCGCTCTTGACCGCATGGCGCAGGAATACGCTGTGCATCGCCTCGCGCACCGTGTTGTTTCCCCTGAATGAAAATGACAGGTTGCTGACGCCGCCGCTCACGAGGGCGCCGGGGCACTGTTTTTTGATTTCCTTCACCGCCTCTATGAACTCAAGGGCGTATCCGTTGTGCTCTTCAATGCCGGTGGCTATGGAAAGTATGTTCGGGTCAAAAATTATGTCGCACGGGTCCATCCCGGCTTTTTCGGTGAGCAGTTTGTATGACCTCCGGCAAATCCGCGCCTTGTCTTTTCTGTTCGCCGCCTGACCTTTTTCATCAAACGCCATTACCACGACCGCCGCGCCGTGGCGCATGATTTGTTTCGCCTGTTCAAGGAAAACTTTTTCGCCCTCCTTCAGACTTATGGAGTTCACCACGCATTTGCCCTGAACGCATTTGAGCCCCGCCTCAATCACCTCCCACCGGGAACTGTCTATCATTACCGGCACGCGCGAGACGGCGGGCTCGGACGAGATAAGGTTGAGAAAGCGCGTCATGCATTTTTCGCCGTCCAGAAGCGCCTCGTCAAAATTTACGTCTATGATGTTTGCGCCGTTTTCAACCTGCTGGCGCGCGACCGCAAGCGCCTCTTCAAATTTGTCTTCTTTTATCAGACGGGCAAAAGCCGGAGAGCCGGTTACGTTTGTTCTCTCCCCCACTATTACAAAGCCGCCCGCATCTTTGCGCCCTTTTCCCTTGTCCGCGCTTACTGTCAGCGGCTCAAGCCCGCTCAGGCGCGTCGCCGGGGGGATTTTCGGTAGTTTCCGGGGCGGGAGTTTTCCGAGTTGCCGGACGATCTCCGCTATGTGCTCCGGAGTGGTTCCGCAGCATCCGCCCACTATGTTGACAAGGGATGACTCGGCAAAGCCGCGCAGCAGGGAGGCGGTGTCGCGCGGTTCTTCATCGTAGCCGGTCTCGCTCATCGGGTTCGGAAGTCCGGCGTTCGGGTAGCAGCTTACAAAGCATTCCGCCCGGCGCGACAGTTCCTCAATGTGCGGCCTCATCTCGCTTGCGCCGAGCGCGCAGTTTATCCCGACGCTCAGGGGTTTTGCGTGCCTGACGGAGTTCCAGAACGCCTCAACCGTCTGCCCGGAAAGCGTTCTGCCGGACAGGTCGGTAACCGTCATTGAGAGCATCACGGGCATTCTCCGCCCCGTTTTTTCAAACAGTTGTTCCATCGCCCATATTGCGGCTTTCATGTTAAGGGTGTCAAAACTGGTTTCCGCGATGAGAATGTCCGCCCCGCCCTCGGCAAGCCCTTCGGCCTGCTCAAGGTAGGCGGCGGCCAGTTCGTCAAAAGACACCGCCCTGTATGAAGGGTCTTCAACATTGGGAGACATGGAGGCGGTCTTGTTTGTGGGGCCGAGCGCGCCCGCCACGAATTTTTTCCCCTCCCCGCCGGTCTCCCTGACCGCGCGGACGGCAATCTCCGCCGCCCGCCGGTTGATTTCCCTCACATGCTTTTCAAGCCCGTAATCCGCCTGAGATATGGAGTTGGCATTGAAGGTGTTGGTTTCAATGATGTCGCAACCGGCGTTCAGGTATTCCTTGTGTATGCCGAGTATGGCTTCGGGTTTTGTAAGGACAAGGATGTCATTGTTGCCCTTGAGCGGGATGCGGGATTTTTTGAACAGAGTTCCCCTGAAATCGTCCTCTTCAAGGCCGAGGCGCTGGATCATAGTCCCCATCGCACCGTCAAGGAAAACGATTCTTTTTTTCAGGAGTTGCGCGAGGACGCCGC
This sequence comes from Candidatus Dadabacteria bacterium, assembly GCA_026708565.1. Taxonomy (NCBI): domain Bacteria; kingdom Pseudomonadati; phylum Thermodesulfobacteriota; class Candidatus Dadabacteria; species Candidatus Dadabacteria bacterium. The sequence continues at coordinate 88,134 of JAPOUR010000032.1, read as the reverse complement.
CGGCGGAGCGTCCGGATGGTTTCTTGTCCATTACCAGTTGTTTCTGAGCTCCCTCAGCGCGGCAAAAATCTCCGCTTCATTCCGCGCGGGTCCAAACGCCTCGCGCGCGCGGGCGGCAACCTCCGGCACGGCGCACCGGAGAAACGGGTTGTAAAGTTTTTCCTCCGCAATCGTGGAAACGGGGTTTCCCGCAGATATTGCCCGTAACTTTTCTTTTGTGTCAGGATTTTCCGGCTCAATACTGAGGGAAAACTTCAGGTTTGTTTCCGCATAGTTATGCCCGCAGAAAATGCGCGTGCCACCGTCAAGCGCGCCGAGACGGCGGACGGACTCAAAAAGGTCTCCGGTGTTTCCCCCGAAGCGCGTGTTGCCGCAGCCCGACAGGAAGAGAGTGTCTCCCACAAATGCGTTGCCGCCGAGAACAAGCGTTATGTGGTCGGCGCAGTGCCCGGGTGTGTGCATCACCTCCATTTTGCAGTTGCCGAAAGAGATGACGCTTCCCTCGTCCGCCGTTTCGTCCGCGCCGGTCTTTTCCGCGCAGAGGGGGTGGGAGACGACCCTCGCGCCGGTTGCCCGGACGGACTCGCCGTTTCCGCTTATATGGTCGGGGTGGGAGTGCGTGTTGATTATGAACTTGACCTCTATATTGCGATGATTCATATATTCAATGATGTCATCGGGGGAAAGCGGGTCTATGATGACGCCCCGCCCCGTTTGTTCGCATGTTACGGCGTAACTGTAGTTTGAGTCGCTCCCTGCGACTGCAAACCGCGCTATGCGGAACTGCCTATTGTCAAATTCAAAAAGTTCCATGACAGAAGGGTAAAATCTACACTATGCCGAAACTCAATCAAAAACCCGCGCCGCTTTCTTTGACAACGGGGGATGACGCTGGAATAGTTAATGCTCCGTATTGGGACGGGTTTTGATATATGTCTTTTGTTAAACAACTTTCCTGCAAGGAATGCGGGCGGGCTTATCCGAAGGAGGCTCTGCATGTGTGTGAGGACTGTTTCGGGCCGCTTGAGGTTTCCTACGACTACGATTCCATAAAGCGTACGCTGTCGCGTGAGAAAATCTCCGCGCGCCCGCCGAGTATCTGGAGATACAGGGAACTTCTGCCTGTTGACGGCGAGCCGCAGGCCGGAATTGATGTGGGCTTCACCCCGCTTCTGAAAGCGGAAAGACTGGGGCGCGCGCTGGGGCATGACAATCTTTATGTGAAGAATGACGCGGTGTCGTTCCCCACTCTGTCGTTCAAAGACCGCGTGGTATCGGTCGCCCTTTCAAAGGCGCTTGAGTTCGGTTTCAAAACGGTTTCGTGCGCGTCAACGGGAAATCTTGCAAACGCGGTTGCCTCCATAGCGGCGGAGAGAGGGCTTGAAGCCATCATATTCATCCCCCATGACCTTGAGAAATCAAAGGTGATCAACACGGTGGTTTACGGCGCGAAACTTGTCGGAATAAAGGGCACTTATGATGATGTTAACCGCCTTTGTAGCGAGATAGCGGGCCGCAGGGAGTGGGCGTTTGTGAATGTCAACATGAGGCCCTACTATTCCGAGGGTTCAAAGAGCCTCGGCTTTGAAATCGCCGAGCAGTCGGGCTGGAAGGTCCCTCGCCACATAGTTGTCCCAATGGCGAGCGGTTCGTTGCTGACAAAGATATGGAAGGCGTTTGGCGAATTGGCCGCGCTTGGGTTTGTTGATGATGAGCGCCCCGTGATGCACGGCGCGCAAGCGACCGGCTGCTCGCCCATCTCGGCGGCGGTTAAAGGCGGCAGGGATTTCTTCAAGCCCGTCATTCCGGACACGGTGGCAAAATCGCTCTCCATAGGAAATCCCGCGGACGGCTACTATGCCATAAAGGTCATCGGGGAGAGCGGCGGATGGAGCGAGGATGCGTCCGATGAGGAGATTAAACAGGGCATTGCGTTGCTTGCCGAAACTGAGGGCATATACACCGAGACGGCCGGGGGGGTTACGGTGGCGTGCGCAAAGAAGCTGATTGAGCAGGGGCGCATACCGCCCGGTGAGTCGGCGGTTCTGTGCATAACCGGAAATGGCCTCAAAACTCAGGACGCAATTGAAAACAGTGTTTCAACCCCTTATCTTATAGAGCCGAACATTGAGGACTTTGAAAAGATGTTCGCGCAGGAAGGAGAATAAAAATGGCGCTTGTCCGAATACCGACACCGCTCAGAAACCTTTCCGGTGGAAAGGATGAGATAAACATTGCCGCAAGCAATGTTGGCGACCTGATTGAAAATATAGAGGCCGAGTGCCCCGGAATGAAAGACCGTCTTTGCGATGAAAGCGGAGAGATAAGAAGGTTCATCAACATCTATGTCAACAATGAGGACATAAGGTTTCTTGACGGCAAACAGACCGTGCTTTCTGACGGCGATAATGTTTCAATCATCCCCGCGATTGCTGGGGGTTGAGGATGCTGAGATTTCTAGGGTCATTGCTGGCAATTGTTGGTGGGGTATGTCTTTTAATAGGTGCTTGGAAAATTTTAACAAACTTTAATCTGGATTTCTTGTTGGGAATCTTTCTTTTATGTATAGGTTGTGCTGTCGCAGGTTTGGGAGTAAACCTCCGTGAAGACAATCCTTCTGACAAAGACAAACGGAATGATAGTGAAGCGCCCGCTTCCTAAAAATCGTATGAGAACAATATCATTGTGTCATGGGCGAAGCCATCGCTTCCGTAACCGACAAAGCCGTATTGTGCGCCAATACTGAGGCTTTGACCGACCGTTAGGCGAAAGCCCGCTATGCCCGTCCAAGTGAAGTAGTCACCGCTTGTCGTAGAGGTTGAGTTAGCGCCCGGAAATCGGGCGGATGTTTCTATTCTGCTCCACCCGACACCCGCGCCGAGGAACGGCTTCATCTGTCCGGAAGGGTTAAGGTCGTAAAACGCCCGTGTCATCACAGTCCATATATCCCATGCTGAATTGATTAGGTATGCGCCGCCACTTCGGCTGCTACTAGGAATAGTGGCTTTGTAATCGTTGCGTCCAAAGGAACTCACAATTTCGCTTCGCCACCCTCTCCCGTCGGCATAGCCGAAGAAGATGCTGTTAAAGAAACCGGTATCCACATCACTCTCTACGCCGGGCTCGTCTTCCAGATTAAGAAGGCGCACCCCGGCTTCGTAACCGGCGTAAGACCCGGCTTTGATGCCAATAACTTCAAAAAAATCTTGGGCGCTTGTTGAAGGCGCGAAAGCAACTGCAAAGCAGGTAGCCAATAGGACAGACAGAACACCCTTTTTCACTTTGAACCCTCCACTGATTATTTTCCGCGCAGGGTATTTGCGCGAAAGCAGATAAGAATGGATTCAGAGAGGCTATAGAAATGCCCTGTCTCTGTCAATCGGATGTGTCAGGTATGGCGCGGACTGGCACGGACAAAGCACGGACTTGAGCGGGCGCGGATTAAAAACTCATGCTGTAGCCTGCAAGAAGTGACAGCGCGGTGTTGGCGTTTTCATCATGCCCCGGTTCGCGGCTTGCCACTGTGCCTATGCTAACTTTCCCCGCCTTTGTTTGCGCCACCACTTGAGCGGAAAAATCTATCTGCCTGCCGGACGGCTCAAGATTTGCCGTTACCGTCTCGCGCAGTATCGCGCCTTCGGGCGTTCTGCCTGTGGGGATTGACAGTCCCATGCGTCCGCTCTCTATACGGAGTGGCGATGAAACTGAAACCCTTATCGCCGAACCGCCTGAAAACTTGCGGATTACTCCCGCCGAAAATGAACTTGTTCTTAATTGGGAAACGCTGTTTATCAATCCGGCTTCGGTTTCGGGGGCGGCAACGCCCATTTCCGCATCGGCGACTATTTGCCAGTTGCCCGCCTCGTAATCCCATCCGACAGAGGCAAAAACCGTTGACGCAGACACGCCGCCAAACGCCCCCTCCGCCGTTGAGCCGAGGGTGGAATTTGATTCCGAAATGTAGCCGGAGCGGAAACCGAAAGGCAGGTTAGGCAGACGGTAGGAAACAACAGCTCCCCGCGCCCCTCTCTCCTCACGCTCATCAGAGGTGAAGGCGGAGACGGCGAAGTTGTCAGACTCCACACCGAAAGAAACGGGGTTTTCTATGAAAGACAGATGACCCGATTTATTCAGGCGGTCAGACTCTTTTATTTTTCCTCTTCCCATTGAGACATAAACCGAAGGGATTTGTTCTCCGTCCGTAACGCCGAAACCTTTTCCCTGTCCGTTTTCATCTGCAAACAGAGGGGCGGAAATTTGTCCGCCGGTTGCGGAAACGCCGCCCTTTTCTTTTGCGTCCCCGTGTGTTGAGAAGTCCATAAAGCCGAGCAGTTGTTCACGGACTAATGGCTTTTCAGTTTTCAGGGCAAACGCCTCAAGCGGATACCAGAACGGCGCTCCGAGAGAGTCAAAGCCTGCGATTTCCCTTCCCGCAAAAGCGCGGGCAATTCCGTCTCCGAATGCTTCGGCTGTTTCTATGTTCGTGCCGGAAAGCGGGGCAAACTGCCGGATACTTTCCTCGTTTACAAACCCCGCTCCGCTTGCGACCGTTCCCACAGTCCTAACCGGCTCTGTGGCGGCTCCGAGGTCTAATAGGCCCTGTCCGTAGATTGCGCTGTTGCTGTACCTGCCGGTCTTGTCAGCCGTTGCAAGCATTCTTGCAAGCAACTGAACATTGCTCAACTGACTGCGGAATCGTTGTTTCATAAGGGCGAGGCCGCCTGCGACTATGGGGGCGGCGAGGGATGTGCCTAATGATTCTTCAAAGGCAACATCATCTCCCACATCTCTGGTTAATGTTCTGCCGTCCGATTCTCTCTTTGATCTGGCAGTTCCAATGTCCTCGCCCGGAGCGGCAATGCACCAATCAGCGGCAACTCCGCACCTATTGGAAAAATCGGCAATTGTTCCGTCTTGTTTGACTGCCACAACTGCAACAGAGTGAGGGCGCAGTTCTGGTATGCGGTACATTGCTCCAGCAAGCGGACCTGGAGATGTTGCGGCGAGAGTACCGTTTGCTTGGCAACTTTCAAAGCCCGGCTTATTAGGTGTGCAGGGTTGGTTCATATCATTATTTTCATTTCCAGCTGCCCACACAAGAAGGGTTTTTTCTGTACGTCCTGCTTGTATCTGATCTTGAGCTTCGAAATCACTGGCGTTTGCCCCAGCATATTCAGTGTCGGAGATAATTCCTTCTTCTCCACTCAGGCCAATGCTCAGATTTAAGATGTCAACACCACGAGCAAGATTGAGAGCAGCGGCAATTGCCTGAAATGTTACATCAAGTCCGTCATTATCATCTCCGTCTACAAACATCCTTATATTCGCTCCCGGAGCAACACCCTCGGAAGTTACCGGAACGAATGTGCCGGTAACTTGGTCTACAAACAACTCCGGCCAATCAACCCGCACTCCGGCGGCTATGCCCGCAACGGCTGTTCCATGTGATGAGGCATTTGCCCCTACCAAATCAGACCCCGCGCTTGCGCCTCCAAAGTATTCAACTCTCATTGATTTGCCTTGAAACGCCGAATGTTGTGTATCTAAACCGCTGTCAATAAAGCCAATGGTAACTCCGTTGCCCGGTCGCCCTGCCGCAGTTGCCCCGTTTGCACTGTAGATGTTGGCATACGCCCTATCCAAATTGACAAGGTCAAACTCTCCGCCAGCCACGGAATCTGACAAATATCCGGCGTAAAAAGTCTCAAGTGTGCTGATTGACGCTCTCTCCGCCGGATTGGGAGAAGCGACTATCGGGGTGGCCGGTCTGTTCGGCAACTGTGGAACTGTTGGCGTTTGAGGCCCAAGCGTTTGCGGACCTCCCCCTCCCCCACCGCCACCGAAACACCCGCCGACAGCAAGGCAAATCACCAAAATTGCTGAAAATTGTTTTTTCATCATCTTCTCCTCCTTGATGAAAGGTTACTGTAACTCAAGTTCAATGTTTGAGAAAATCGTTTGCGACCAGTCTCCTTTAGCCAGAACATTCAGTTTTACCCTTTTCTTGGTGATGATCTCAACTTGTGTCCGTTGCTCAGAGAGTTCCTGAACAATCACTCTGACAAGTTCACCGTAAGAAAATCGCCCGGAGTCCTTTTTGGCGATTATTGCCAGTTTGCCGGGAGCAACTTGCGATGCTTCATCAATGGCAAGCCCGGAATTGACTATGGCTCTGCGTGTTGCCTTGGCAACATCGTTGTAGCCGTGCTCAAATGTCCGTGAAGCGCCCGTTCCTTCGGCTTGTTTCTTCAATCCCCCTTTTGTTCCTATACAGCCGCCAAGCAACAAGACCAAAACGACAGGGATGGTTGTCAGTAGTTTTTTCTTCATGGTTCGCTCCTCCCTGTTACTCAGAATGAGTAATAAACCCTCGCTTTAAGGTTGTATGAAGACTCCGGATCTTCACTGTCATAGTAGATGAGAGAACTTGACTCCAGCCCTACTGCAAACTTGTCGCTGACGAAATACCTGAAACCAAGAGTGCCTCCGTAGGCAAACAGGCTTTCTGTATCGCCGGGGATTGTGCCGGACGCGCCGGTAACACCCTCAATCTTGCTCCTGCCGTATCCCAAACTGACTCCGGCATATGGCACAAAGTTATTAAACTGGCTGAGGCGTAAATCAAAAAAACCTTTTGCCAGAACATTGAGGGTGGAAACATCGGTATTTCCGAGGATGGCTACAGTAGAATCCAGACTTCCATCAGGGTTGAGCACTTCGCTGAATCCTCCAAACTCAACTTGATTGTCTGAGTAGGAAACGACAAGTTCAGAGCGAAACCCGTTGCCTGTGTCATAGCCGAACCCTCCGCCAAACACGTAACCGGCATCATAATCCAACGCCAATGCTGATGAAGCCGATGTTGCGCTCACAACCACTTCAGCTTGACTGAGAAAACTGCGTGTGCCGACGTCAAGAACAACATAAGCCCCCCGTCTTTCTTGCTCTTCAGATTGCCCCTGAGCGGAAACACCCATCGGCAGACCTGTTGCCATAAACACGGCAACCACAATTTGGACAATTGCTTTTTTCATTTCAAAAACCCTCCTGAATGAAAAACTTACGACCGGACGCTCAAGGCGTCGGGCCTTGTCCACTACCTAACACAGAGTCAGAAAGTTCTGATTATTCCCCCTGAGGGGTCTTCTATTACACAGAGACCCGACAGGGCGGGTCCTCCGTGTAAGGTAATGGACAGCGACAAATCTAAAGAAAAATCCTGTTTCTGTCAACACACGGACACCATGCGCAAGTTTGTCAACATCAGTCCGTGCCCGTCCGTTTTAGTCCGCAAGAGGGCGGTTCAGCGTGAAAGAAAACTACAGGTTCTTAAAACTCTTTCTCTAACTCATCAATAAGTTTCTTCTGCTTGGAGGAAAGTTTTTTCGGTATGTCAACTTTTATTGTAACAAACAGGTCTCCCGCGCCGCGACCATTCATATTCGGGATTCCCCTGTCCTTTATTCTCATTACGCTTCCCGACTGTGTGCCGTTTGGGACTTTGAATTCTATGTCATCTCCCGCCAGCGAACGGACGGACACCTTTCCGCCTTTTATCGCGCGTATGAAATTGATGTTCAAATTGCACAACAGGTCCGCCCCCTGCCTTGTAAAGAAATGATGCTCCGCCACTATGCACCTTATATAAAGGTCGCCGCTTGTGCCCCCGGTTCCACCCGCAGTCTGACCTTCGCCCCTTATTCTCAGACGCGTTCCGCTGTCAACGCCAGCGGGGATGGTAACGGTTACCTTGGCGTTTTCCCTCACCACCCCCTCTCCCCGGCACTTCTTGCACGGCTCGGTTATCAACTCGCCCCTGCCTCCGCAACCCCTGCATGTCTGCTGTATTGAGAAAAACCCCTGCGAATATCCGGTTTTGCCCGTGCCCCGGCACTGGTCGCACTGTATTATCTTGTCTCCGCCGCGCCCTCCGCATTTTTTGCACCGCGCGGTTCTGGGTATCTCAACTTCCTTCTTGCAACCGAAAGCGGCGTCCTCAAACGATATGGCAAGGTCAAGAATAAGGTCCTGCCCTCTGGAGCGGCCTCCCCTGTTTGCGCCGCCGGAAAAAACATCCTCAAAAAGGTCGCCGAAAATTCCGCCAAGATCGCCGAAGCCTTCTCCAAATCCCTCTCTGAAACCGCCGCGCCCGAAAGGCGAACCCCCGGCCCCGGCATGTCCGAAATTGTCATATTGCGCCCTCTTCTGTTTGTCGGACAGAACCTGATACGCCTCGTTGACCTCCTTGAACCTGTCCGCCGCGCCCTCTTCCTTGTTCTTGTCCGGGTGGTATTTCAGCGCGAGTTTTTTATACGCTTTTTTGATTTCATCATCACTCGCCCCGCGCGAAACACCGAGCGTCTCGTAGTAGTCTTTCTTTGCCATTTTATTCTTCCGGCGGCCCGGACGACACCGCAACGGCGACCGGGCGAATCAATGTGTCTCCCGCGCGGTATCCCTTTGAGATTTCTTCCGCCACACAGCCCTTGCTTATGTCGCTTGACGGCCGGTTTTCTATCGCCTGATGGAATGAAGGGTCAAACTTTTCGCCGACTTTTGCCGAAATTTGGTTTATGCCGAAATTGCCCAGTTGCGATACGGACTGCTCGTATGTCAGACGCACGCCTTCGGTGAGGCTTTCGGTGTTTGCGTCCTGCGCCGATGCGTGCCGCAGCGCCAGTTCAAGGCTGTCCAGAAAGGCAAAGACTGACGCCGCCATATCCATCACGCCGACAAGGCGCGCCTGCGCCCTCTCGCTTTCGGAACGTTTTTTGTAGTTGTCAAAATCCGCCGCGAGACGAAGAAACCTGTCATTCAGTTCGTTGTATTTTTCTTCAAAGCCTTCAGCCGCCCCCTTCAGTCTTTCGCCTGTGTCCGCCCCGTCTGCGGGAGCGGGGCTTTCCTGAGTGTTTTTTTCTTTTTTGCTCATTGTTCTATGCGTTGAAATCAGGGTCTTCCATATAAAGCCGCGAGTTTTTAATGTAGTTTTCGGCGGACTCCTCTATCGCCCGCCGCTCCTCTTTGGTGAGGTCTCTGACCGCCTTTGCGGGAACGCCCACGGCGAGTTTTCCGGACGGAAGCGCAAACCCCGGCGGCACAAGCGCGCCCGCGCCCACAATGGAGCCGGTTGCAATTTCCGCGCCGTCAAGAACCACTGCCCCCATACCCACAAGAACCCCGTCTCCGATGCGGCAGCCGTGAACAACCGCATTGTGGCCGACGGTTACATAGTCGCCGATTTCAAGGGAATGCTTTCCGGTTGTAACATGCAGCATTGAGTTGTCCTGAATGTTAGTGCACCTGCCGATGGTGATGCTGTTGACGTCCCCCCTTGCAACGGCGTTAAACCAGACGCTTGAAAATTCTCCCAAAGACACATCTCCGACCACCACCGCCCCTTCCGCTATGAAGGCGGAGGGATGTATGGACGGAGATTTTCCTTTAAGAGCCCTTATCACTTTCGGTTCACTTTTCCGTGACTTCCGCGTCTATGACTTCGCCCGAATCATCATCGCCGCCGCCCTTGTCCGTTCCGTTCGGGGCGTCCGCCGCGCCGCCGTCCTGCTTCTGCTGTTGCTTATACATTATCTCGGCGAGTTTATGCGACGCCTTTGTTATGGCTTCGGACGCCTTTTCCATCTCATCGGGGCTGTCGGATTTTGAGGCCGCTTTTCCGGATTCAAGAGCCTGCTCAAGTTCTTTTTTCTCATCCTCCGACAGTTTTTCCTTGTGCTCCTCAAAGGTTTTCTCCGTGGAGTAAATTAGCTGGTCCAGCCGGTTTCTCACCTCCGCCGCCTTGTGTTTCTTCTCGTCCTCCTCGGCGTTTTCCTCGGCCTCTTTTATCATGGAGTCTATCTCCTCCTGAGAGAGTCCGCTTGATGACTCAACCTTGATTTTCTGCTCCTTGCCGGTCGCTTTGTCTTTTGCGGCTACGTGCAGTATGCCGTTTGCGTCTATGTCAAAAGACACCTCTATCTGCGGCAACCCTCTGGGGGCGGGCGGGATTTTGTCAAGTATAAATTGCGCAAGCATCCGATTGTCTCCCGCCATCTTCCTCTCCCCCTGAAGAACATGGATTTCAACCTGCGGCTGATTGTCCTCGGCGGTTGTGAATATCTGGCTTTTCTCGGTCGGTATGGTGGTGTTTGCCTCAACCACCGGGGTCATTACCCCTCCGAGGGTTTCAATTCCCAGAGAAAGCGGCGTAACATCCAGAAGCAGAACATCCTTCAC
>JAPOUR010000032.1:0-77855 GCA_026708565.1 Candidatus Dadabacteria bacterium | reverse complement strand
CCCATCGCCACAACCTCGTCGGGATTTATGCCCTTGTGGGGTTCTTTGCCGAAAAATTCAGTAACGGTTTTCTGCACAAGAGGCATCCTTGTTGAGCCGCCGACCAGAAGAACTTCCGATATGTCCGAGGCTTTGAAACCGGAGTCTTCAAGGGCTTTTTTGCACGGTTCAAGAGATCCCTTTATCATCGGCTCCACCAGTTGCTCCAGTTTTGACCTTGTAATCTTCATAACCAGATGCTTGGCTCCGGAAGAGTCCGCCGTGATGAACGGGAGATTGACCTCCGTCTCAAGTTTGCTTGAGAGTTCAATTTTTGCCTTTTCAGCCGCCTCCCTGAGCCGCTGTATTGCCATCTTGTCGCCGGAGAGGTCTATGTCGCTGTCTTTTTTGAATTCCTCCGTTATGTAGGCGATGATGTGGCGGTCAAAGTCGTCTCCGCCGAGGGAGGTGTCTCCGTTGGTCGCCTTGACCTCTATAAACTTTTCGCTTATCTCAAGGACGGACACGTCAAATGTCCCCCCGCCGAGGTCGTAAACCACTATTTTCCGGTCGCCCTGATTGTCAAGCCCGTAGGCGAGCGCGGCGGCGGTCGGCTCGTTGATTATTCTCTCAACTTTGAGCCCAGCAATTTTGCCCGCGTCTTTTGTCGCCTGCCGTTGGCTGTCATTAAAATAGGCGGGAACGGTTATCACGGCTTCGGTGATTTCCGAGCCGGTGTAGCTCTCCGCCGCTTTTTTGAGTTTCATAAGCACATGGGCCGCAATTTGCGGGGGCGAGTGCTTTTTGCCTCCCGCCTCTATCCATGCGTCTCCGCCCTTGGGCGCGGAGACCACCGCGTAAGGGAGTTTGCCCACAAGGTCTTCTACCTCTTCCAGCCGCCTTCCCATAAGGCGTTTGGATGAATAAATGGTGTTTTCCGGGTTGACAACCGCCTGCCTTTTGGCGGCGGCCCCCACAAGGACGCCGTCCTCTTCGGTGAACGCGACAACCGAGGGGGTTGTGCGCTCCCCTTCCTCGTTGACTATAACTTTTGCCTCTCCGCCTTCAACGACCGAGACGACGGAATTGGTTGTTCCAAGGTCTATTCCAATTATTTTTGCCATTAAATCCTCCGTTTTCAGGTGAGTTTTTTCGCAAGCGCGACTTCGGGCGATTTTTTCAATTTAGAGATTGCCCTTTTCTCTATCTGTCTTATCCTTTCCGCTGACACGCCGAACCTTGCTCCCAGACCCTCAAGTGTTGAGGGCTTCTCCGACAGGAAACGGTCGCGGACAATTTCCCTTTCGCGTCCGCTCAGGCATTCCATCGCGCGGGCGAGTGTCTTTTTTCGTATCTCCCCGCTCTGCTCCATTTCAAGAGAGGTTTCCTGAGACGGCCCGCCGTCGGCAAGCGCCGAGAGGTGTGAAGCGGAGCGCGGGCTGTCTTCCCGCACTGCGCTGTCAAGCGAGAAGTCTCTCGCGGACATTCTCATTTCCATGGCGGATATGTCTTCGGGGCTGACTCCGAGCATCTCCGAAAGGTTGCCCGCGCCGTCCTCTCCGCCGCGGGCTTCAATCGCTCTTTTTGCCCCCGCCATCTTTTGAAAAAGTTTTCTCTCGGCGCGGCTGCCGCCTATTCTGACACTACTCCAGAAGCGCATGATGTGTTCGTGTATGTAGGCTCTTATCCACCAGACGGCGTAAGACAGAAGCCGGTAGCCGCGATGCGGGTCAAACTTTTTGACGGCTTTCATAAGGCCTATTGAGCCCTCCTGAATCAGGTCTGCGAGAGGCGCCCCGTATCTTTCATACCGGCGGGCGATTCCCACCACAAACCTCAAATTTGAGGTTACAAGCGTGTGAGCGGCCTCTATGTCGCCCGTTTCCCGATGCTTTACGGCAAGGGCAAACTCTTCTTCCCTGCTGAGCAGAGGGTGGCGCAACGCTTCCCTCATGAACACCGCAATATTTGAACTCAGAGCCAGTTCCTTCACTTGTTTTATCTCCCGAAACTCAAGATAAGCACGGCGGGGGCGATGTCAAGAAGGAAGGTCTGCTCCGGCACGGACACACACGGACGGATACGGACTGACACGGACATTCCGCCCGTCCGCGCCGGTCCACTGTGTCAGCGCGGTTTAAGAAATGGCTTCCACAACCTTTTGTGTGGCTTCCTTCATGTCCGCGCCGGTTCTGATGTCCAGACCGGACTCGGCAAGCATCTTTCTTCCGAGTTCAACATTGGTTCCCTCAAGCCGCACGACAAGCGGAACTGTTATGCCGGTCTCTTTTGCGGCGGTGATTATGCCCTCCGCTATGGTGTCGCATTTCATTATGCCGCCGAAAATGTTGACCAGAATCGCCTTGACGCTCTTGTCGCTCAATATCATCTTGAACGCTCTGGTAACCTGCTCCGCGCTCGCGCCGCCGCCCACGTCCAGAAAGTTTGCGGGCTCTCCGCCGTGGTATTTGATGATGTCCATCGTTGCCATTGCAAGGCCTGCCCCGTTGACAAGGCAGCCTATGTTGCCGTCCATCTTTACAAAACTGAGCCCGTGCTCTCTCGCTTCCACATCAACGGGGTTTTCATCGCTGGTGTCGCGCATCTCCTCAAGGGATTTGTGTCTGAACAGCGCGTTGTCATCAAGATTGATTTTGCAGTCAAGCGCAAGCAGGTCGCCCCCGGCGGTCAGTATGAGGGGGTTGATCTCCGCTATTGAGCAGTCGTTTTCCTTATACAGTCTGTAAAGCGCCGTTATAAAACCGACCGCTTTGTTTACCGTTTTCCCCTCAAGACCCAGGGCGTAGGCAATGCGTCTGCACTGGAACGGCTGTATACCGACTGAAGAGTCCACATATTCCTTGACGATTTTCTCCGGGCTTTCCTTTGCCACTTCCTCAATTTCAACTCCGCCCTCGGAACTTGCCATCACCACATCGCGCTCGCTTGAGCGATCTGACACTACGGCGAGATAAAACTCCTGCTTTATGTCCGCGGGCTCTTCTATGAGAACCTTGTTCACAACCTTTCCTTCGGGCCCCGTCTGGTGGGTTACAAGAGACATGCCGAGCATTGAAGATGTTATCTCTTCAACCTCTTCGGGGGTTTGCGCTATCTTGATCCCGCCGGCTTTGCCCCTGCCTCCGGCAAGCACCTGCGCCTTGACAACAAACTTGTCAAAGCCGAAGTCCGCCGCATGTTTGCGCGCCTCCGCGGCCGTTTGCGCCACCTTTCCCGGAGGCGCGGGCACTCCGTATTGCGCAAGCAACTGTTTTGACTGGTATTCGTGAAGGTTCATTTTTCCCTCTCCCTTTAATTTATTTGACGGCGGATTTTATCCACTCTCTTCTCATTGTCGCTATGTTGGAGACCGATATGCCTTTGGGGCATACCGCTTCACACTCGGCGTGGTTTGAGCAGTTGCCGAAACCTTCGGCGTCCATCCGGTCCACCATCCTCATCACCCTGCCCGCCGCCTCCGGCGCGCCCTGGGGCAGAATGCCCAGATGTGATATTTTTGCCGAGGTAAACAGCGAGGCGGAAGCGTTGGGACAGGCAGCCACGCACGCGCCGCAACCTATGCACTCGGCGGAATCCATTGCCTCGTCCGCCACCGTTTTTGCGACCGGAATGTCATTTGCGTTCGGCGCGCTTCCGGTGTTCACGGAGATGTAGCCGCCCGCGCGGATAATTCTGTCAAACGCGCTCCTGTCAACCATCAGGTCTTTTTGAACCGGAAAGGCGCGGGCGCGAAACGGCTCAATAAATATCGTGTCCCCGTCCTTGAAATGCCTCATGTGCAACTGGCAGACGGTTGTTCCGGGTTCGGGGCCGTGCGCCTCCCCGTTGATGGTGAAACCGCAAGTTCCGCAAATGCCTTCACGGCAGTCGCTGTCAAAGGCGATGGGGTCTTTGTTGTCTTTTATCAATCCCTCGTTGACCACATCCAGCATCTCCAGAAAAGACATATCGGGCGACACTCCCGCCGCCTCGTATTTTTCCATGCCACCCCCGGAGCGGGCGTCTTTCTGCCGCCACACCATAAGTGTCAGATTCATCGTTTTTGAGTTTTCAGCCATGGCCGGTGTCCGGGAAAACCTATATTATCCCGACGGGTTTTCAAAAAATCCGCTCCTACTTGTAACTCCTCGTTGACGGGTTCACAAACTCAAACTCCAAATCCTCTTTCTCAAGTTCCGCCGACCCGTCAGGATTGTGCCTCCACGCCGCCACATAAGAATAGTTTTTATCATCCCTCAGCGCTTCGCCGTCTTCCGTCTGATACTCCTCCCTGAAATGCCCGCCGCATGATTCCTCCCTGTTCAGCGCGTCTTTTGCCATCAGTTCGCCGAGTTCAAGAAAGTCCGCCACTCTGCCCGCCATCTCAAGGTTTTTGTTTATCATGTCCGCTCCGTCCGGAACTCTCACATTTTCGTGGAACTCCTCCCGCAGTCTGGGAATTTCCTCAAGGGCGCGGGCGAGCCCCTCTTTGCTTCTGGACATTCCCACGCAGTCCCACATGATTTTTCCAAGGTCGCGGTGGAACTCAAGAACGGTTCTGCCGCCCTTTGCGGAAAGCAGTTTGCGCGTGCTCTCCTCAATCTCCCCGGCGCTGCGGCCAAACTCCGGCGCGTCCGTGCCTACGGGCTTAAGCCCGGTCGTGGCAAAGTATTCCCCTATTGTGTAGGGAATAACGAAATAGCCGTCCGCAAGCCCCTGCATAAGCGCGCTCGCGCCGAGGCGGTTCGCCCCGTGGTCTGAGAAGTTTGCCTCTCCAAGAACAAAAAGCCCCGGAATACTGCTCATTAGGCCGTAGTCAACCCACAGCCCGCCCATGCAGTAATGAACGGCCGGATATATCTTCATCGGAACTTCGTAGGGATTTTCGTCCGTTATCTTCCGGTAAATGTCAAACAGGTTTCCGTATTTTTCCCTGATGGCGTCCCCGCCCATTCTTTCTATGGCGGAAGCAAAATCCAGATAAACCGCAAGGCCCGTTTCGCCGACCCCCCCGCCCTCGTCGCAGATTGCCTTTGCCGCCCTTGACGCCACATCCCTCGGCACCAGATTGCCGTAGGCGGGATAGCGTCTCTCAAGGTAGTAGTCTCTCTCACCTTCGGGTATGTCGCCCGGCCGCCGTGAGTCTCCCTTGTTTTTGGGAACCCACACCCTGCCGTCATTTCTAAGGCTCTCGCTCATAAGCGTCAGTTTTGACTGATGGTCTCCCGAAACCGGTATGCATGTCGGGTGTATCTGTGTGAAGCACGGATTGGCAAACAGCGCGCCCTTTTTGTGGCAGCGCCACGCGGCGGTCGCGTTTGAGTTTCTGCCGTTGGTGGAAAGATAGTAAATGTTTCCGTATCCGCCGGTCGCAAGCACGACCGCTTCGGCGGCAAACCTCTCTATGTCTCCGTTTTCAAGATTTCTGCAGACAACCCCCCGCGCTTTGCCGTCCACTACGACCAGATCAAGCATCTCCCTCATCGGGAATATGGTTACCCCCCCCTTTTCCGCCTGCCTCATAAGCGCGCCGTAAGCGCCGATGAGAAGCTGCTGCCCGGTCTGCCCGCGGGCGTAAAATGTTCTTGACACCTGAGCGCCGCCGAAAGAGCGGTTCTCAAGCATGCCGCCGTAATCCCTCGCAAACGGAACGCCCTGCGCCACGCACTGGTCTATAATCCCGGCGCTTATCTCCGCAAGCCGGTAAACATTTGCCTCGCGCGCCCTGTAATCTCCGCCCTTTATGGTGTCGTAGAAAAGACGCCACACACTGTCGCCGTCATTCTGGTAGTTCTTTGCCGCATTGATTCCTCCCTGCGCGGCGATGCTGTGCGCCCTGCGCGGAGAGTCCTGTATGCAGATTGTTGTTACTTTGTATCCGAGTTCAGCAAGGGATGCGGACGCGGACGCTCCCGCGAGCCCGCTGCCCACCACGATGACACCGAGGCCGCGCTTGTTTGCCGGGTTGACCAGAGGAACGCCGGACTTGTATTTAGTCCATTTCTCTCCAAGCCCGCCCTCGGGAATCTTTGCGTCAAGAGACAATTCCTTTTACCCTCCGCGCCCCGCAAAGTATATCCACAACGGTATCAACAGAAATCCGGCGGACAGAATGACCGCGACCATATAGCCCGCCGCAGTTGCAAGCGGCATGTATTTTTTCTTTATGGCGCCCAGAGACTGAAAGGCGCTCCAGTATCCGTGGCGCAGGTGAAGCCCGAGGAAAATCATCACGGCGGTGTAAAGAAGAACGTTCAGCGGATTTTCAAAGAATTCGTACACCACCGCATAAAGGTCTCTTGAGGCCACCCCGTTAATCTCGGTCACATAGCCCTCGGCTATTCCGGGGCCGAAGCGGAAAGATATAACGTGCCACACTACGAACGCGCCGAGAATAATTCCGCTGTAAATCATATTTCTTGACGCTACGGGCTTTGTTGCGGATGCCCTGCCTTTTGCCTGCGCGGCGTATCCCTCGTTGCGCGCTTTTCTGTTGGCCCTTGTAATGATGATTGAACTCGCTATGTGCGCCGCGAACAGCAACAGCAACGCTATCTCAATTGCCGTGAGAAGCCATCCGAGGTCATGAAGCGTTTTCGCGTAGGAGTTGAAGGGGCCGGGGTCGGAACTGAAGAGCGTCAGGTTGCCGAGGAGATGAACCACCAGAAAAAGCACAAGGCCGATTCCGGTAAGGGCATTGAGAATCTTTTTCGCAACTGACGGCAATTTTCCAATCAAAGCGCGTCTATTTTGTCGCACAACTCCTTCACCCTTGAGGATGACAGGCGCAACTCTTCCGCTTCGCGCGCAGTGAGTTCTATCTCAACTATCTCTTCCGCTCCCCCGGCCCCCAATTTTACGGGAAGCCCCGTAAAGATGCCGTCAATGCCGTAAACGCCTTCGGCGAGAACACAACACGGCAGTATCTGTTTTTTGTCCTTTATTATTGCCTCGGCCATCTGCGCCGCCGCCGCTCCGGGCGCGTAGAAAGCGCTTCCGGTTTTCAAAAGCCCGACTATTTCCGCCCCGCCCTTGCGCGTCCGCTCCACAAGCGCGTCTATTCTGTCTTGCGGCAAAATGTCCGTGAGGGGTATGCCGGAAACCGTCGTGTAGCGGGCAAGCGGCACCATGTCGTCTCCGTGTCCGCCGAGAACAAAGGCGTCTATGTTTTCAACCGAAACATTAAGTTCCGAGGCAATGAACGCCTTGAAGCGCGCGGAGTCAAGAACACCCGCCATTCCGATGACCCGCTCCTTCGGAAATCCGCTTGTTTTGTAAGCGGCGTAAACCATTGCGTCAAGGGGGTTGGTTACCAGTATCAACACCGCATCCGGTGACAGTTTTGCGGCGCGTCCCGCGACATCCTGAACTATTTTTGTATTTGTGGCGAGCAGGTCGTCCCTGCTCATTCCGGGTTTCCGGGGAATGCCGGAGGTGATGATTACAACATCGGAACCCGCCGTCTCCTCATATTCATTGCTTCCGGCAACTTCAGCATTGAGACCGAGCACGGCGCACATCTGCCGCAGGTCAAGCGCCTTGCCCTGAGGCATGCCCTCAACAATGTCAACTATCACCACATCGCCGATCTCCATCTCGGCGACGCGCAGGGCGGCGGTCGCCCCCACATTGCCGCCGCCTATGATGGATACTTTTGCTCTTGCCATTGCACCGCAGGGTTTCTTCAGCCCATGTTGTCAACTATGGCGGCGCCGAACTCGCTGCATTTGAGAAGGGTCGCGCCGTCCATGAGGCGTTCAAAATCGTAGGTTACGGTTTTGTTTCCGATTGCCGTTGCCATGCCGTTCTCAATCAGGTCCGCGGCCTCGTTCCATCCCATGTGGCGGAACATCATTACTCCGGAGAGAATTACAGAACTCGGATTCACTTTGTCCTGACCGGCATATTTCGGCGCGGTTCCGTGTGTTGCCTCAAAGATGCCGTGCCCGGTTTCATAGTTTATGTTTGCGCCGGGAGCGATTCCTATTCCGCCCACCTGAGCGGCGAGCGCATCGGAAAGATAGTCGCCGTTAAGGTTCATGGTCGCTATCACGTCAAACTCTTTGGCGCGGGTGAGAACCTGCTGGAGCGTTATGTCCGCAATGGCGTCTTTAACCAGAAGTTTCTCGCGGTACTTCCCGTTTCCGTGCGAGGGGTAAATTGATTTGACGACCTCCTCAACCTCGCCCAGCAACTCGGCCTTCTGGGAGTCTGTCATCATGTCGTATCCGGGGTCTATCTTCTTCGCGTTGTCTTCCACGCTTATCCCGGAGTCTCTGTCCTTGTTGTCAAGAATCCAGCTTTCTCTCTCGGTTACGGTCCGGTCTCTGAACTCGGAGGTCGCCACTTCAAAGCCCCAGTCTTTGAATGCTCCCTCGGTGAATTTCATTATGTTGCCCTTGTGGACAAAACAGACACTCCGGCGGTTGTGCTCCAAAGCGTAGCGGATTGCCGCCCTTACCAGACGCGAAGTTCCCTCCTGAGAGACCGGCTTGATGCCTATTCCCGAAGTTTTCGGAAAGCGAATCTTCTCCACCTTCATTTCTTCGCGGAGGTATTTGATTATCTTCTTCGCCTCCGGCGTTCCGGACTTCCATTCAATTCCCGCATAGATATCTTCGGAGTTCTCGCGGAAGATAACCATGTCAACATCCTGAGGGCGTTTTACCGGACTGGGGACACCCTCATACCACTTTACGGGGCGCAGGCAGACATACAGGTCAAGTATCTGCCTGAGGGCGACGTTGAGGCTTCTTATGCCTCCCCCGATGGGGGTTGTCAGCGGGCCTTTGATGCCCACCAGATATTTTCTGAATCCTTCAAGAGTTTCCTCCGGAAGCCAGTTTCCGGTTTCGTTAAACGCCTTCTCACCGGCGAGAACCTCAAGCCAGTCAATTTTTCTTTTTCCGCCGTATGCTTTCTCCACGGCGGAGTCAAACACATGTTGGGACGACCTCCAGATGTCGGGCCCGGTTCCGTCTCCCTCTATGAAGGGGATTACCGGATTGTCCGGAACCTGAAGTTTTCCCTCTTTGATGGTTATCTGCTTTCCTTCGGGCATGGCTTTTTTTCTCCTTGTCATTTCAACGGGTTTAAGAAACCTGTCTCTTTAAGACAGCACAAGATAATAATTTGTCAGATTTTGTTGTCAAACGACCGGGTCTCTTCAATAGTCAAGTTGCTTGAGTTCCCAGTAGGCTTTTGTGTCTTTCAGGTGTTCGTTTTCCAGAAGAAGTTCTATGGGCTTCTTACCGTTTTTGTCCGTCTTGTTTGTGTTTGCTCCGTTCTTGATGAGTTCTATCACCACTTCGGGATTCTTGTTGTTCCATGCGGCTTTGATTAGAGATGTTCTGCCGTCAAGCCCGGTTGCATTGACATCCGCCCCCGCCTCTACAAGGGTGACTATGACCTCCTTCCTTTCATTGTTCCATGAGGCTTTCATCAGGGCAGTTTCGCCTACTGAATCAACCGCTCTTACATTCGCGCCCTGTTCTATGAGGGTTTTGACAACTTGCTCGGTGTTTTCCCACGCCGCAAACATAAGGGGCGTTTCCCTGTCGGGCGTCAAGGCATTCACTCTTGCGCCCTTGTCTATGAGAAAGCGAAGAATCTCCGGATTTGAGTTGTGGCGCGCCGCCACCATGAGGGGGGTCATACCGCTCTTGTTTCTTCCGTTGATGTCCGCGCCGTTTTTCACGAGGGACTCAAACGCGCGCAAATCCGTCCTCACAATTGCAGCCAACATAAGCGGAGAATAGCCGTCTCTGTTTCTTCCGTTGACATCCGCGCCGTTCTTGATGGCCTTTTCTATGTCCCTGTTGTTGGCACTCCGGATGAATGCCTTGTCGGTAAGGCTGTTCTTTGTTTCGCTACTTCCGACCAAGAAAAACAAGGCAATGCCACCGCCGAGACACGCTGCAATCACGGCAAGGTATCTGAAAAACACCGTCTTCGGTTGCTGTTTTTCATCAGCCCACCACCGCCTTGGAAACGGGTCAAAATGGCCTCCGTTCCCTTTATTCCTGCTTCTATGTCCGGGAGACTCCCCGCCCGACAACGGGTCAAAACGGTCTCCAACTCCTTTATTTCTTCTCCACATCACCAACTACAATTACCTAAGAATACCCACTGTAACAAATAAATACCCGCTCTGCAAGCAAAATATCATTCAACCATCTGCTTCAGAACAGTTTGGAGAATACCGCTGTTTTTATAATATCCCACTTCAACCGGGCTGTCCAGACGGCAGATTGCCTTGAACCTTTTCTCTTCCCCGCCGCCCGTCGCTGTAATCTCCATCTCCGCTCCGGGCGCAAGCCCTCCGTCCGGGGCTTGGACGGAGAAGGTTTCAAAACCCGTAAGCCCTATGGTCTTGGCGTTTTCCCCCTCTCTGAACTGTAGCGGCAGGACGCCCATGCCCACCAGATTGCTGCGGTGAATCCTCTCGTAACTCTCGGCTATTACGTATTTGACCCCCAGCAGAGCGGTTCCCTTGGCCGCCCAGTCCCGCGAGCTTCCCGTTCCGTATTCTTTGCCCGCTATGATGAGCAACGGAGTTTCCTCTTCCATATACCTCATCGCGGCGTCATAAATGGGCATAGTCTCGCCCGAAGGCGCGTGAACGGTCACGCCGCCTTCGGTTTGCGGAACCATAAGGTTTCTTATCCGTATGTTGGCAAACGTCCCCCTCATCATCACCTCGTGGTTTCCGCGCCGGGAGCCGAAACTGTTGAAGTCTTTGACATCCACGCCTTTTGATATCAGGTATTTGCCCGCGGGCCCGTCCGGCTGTATAACCCCGGCGGGCGAGATGTGGTCTGTCGTTACGGAATCTCCCAGAACGGCGAGAGCCCTTGCGCCGGAGCACCCGGACGGTCTTCCCCCGCCGGATAGAAAATTGTCAAAGAAAGGCGGGTTTTGAATATAGGTGGACTGCTCGTCCCACTCGTATATGGGGCTTTGCGGCGTGGGCAGCGCCGACCACATTTCGTCTCCCTCAAAAACCTCCGAATACCGGCTCTTGAACATCTCCGGGGTGATGACGTTTGAAACGGTCTCTTTTATCTCGTCCTGAGACGGCCATATGTCTTTCAGGTAAACATCCCCTCCGTCCGCGCCCCGCCCTATGGGGGATGAGAGAATGTCCGTGTCCACAGTTCCCGCAAGCGCGAAAGCAACCACAAGCGGGGGCGATGCAAGGTAGGAGAATTTGACCAGCGGGTGGATTCTTCCCTGAAAGTTTCTGTTTCCGCTGAGCACGGCCGCGCAAGTCAGGTTTGCGCTCCTGATGCCTTCCTCAACCTCTTTTGGAAGCGGGCCGCTGTTGCCGATGCAGGTTGTGCAGCCGTATCCCACAAGGTTGAAACCCAGTGCCTCCAGAGGCTCAAGCAATCCCGCTCCGGAAAGGTAATCCGTAACAACGCGCGAACCCGGAGCGAGGCTTGTCTTCACATACGGGCGGACTGAAAGGCCCTTCTCCACCGCCTTGCGCGCGAGCAGTCCGGCCGCCACCATGACGGACGGGTTTGATGTGTTGGTGCAACTTGTGATGGCGGCTATGGCAACTGAGCCGTCGCCAATCTCATGGCTGCTTCCGCCCATGTTTACAACCGCCGCTTCATCCGTTCCGCCGTCGGCTTTCTCAGCAAGACTTTTTTCATACGACTGTTTCAAGTTTGCAAGGGGAACCCTGTCTTGAGGTCTGTCCGGCCCGGCAACCGAGGGTTCAACCGCCGAAAGGTCAAGTTCAAGCGTGTCCGTGTATTCCGGTTCATGCCCGGCGCGCCTGAACAGCCCCTGCTCTTCGGAGTATTTCTCAATGAGTTCAGTTTTTTCACCCCTGCCGGTTGCGCTTATATAGCGGAGGGTTTCGGAATCCACCGGGAAAAATCCCATGGTTGCGCCGTATTCCGGAGCCATGTTCGCTATGGTCGCCCTGTCTGAAAGCGCAAGGCCGTCCAGCCCGTCTCCGTAGAATTCCACAAATTTGCCGACCACGCCCTTTTTCCTGAGCATCTCCGTCACCGTGAGGACAACATCGGTGGCGGTTATCCCCTCGCCCGCGCGCCCCTTTATCTTGAAGCCCACAACTTCGGGCATCACCATATAAAGCGGTTGCCCCAACATGCACGCCTCTGCCTCTATTCCGCCCACGCCCCAGCCTAAAACGCCGAGGCCGTTTATCATGGTTGTGTGGGAATCCGTGCCGACAAGGGTGTCGGGATACGCCACTCCTTCCGATGACACGACCACATCTGCCAGACACTCAAGGTTGACCTGATGCACTATGCCCGTGCCGGGCGGCACCACTCTGAAGTTGTCAAACGAGTTTTGAGCCCACTTTAGAAACCTGTAGCGTTCGCTGTTTCGCTTGTATTCAATCTCAACATTTTTTGAAAAAGAGTCTTTTCCCGAGAAGTGGTCAACCTGTATGGAGTGGTCTATAACGAGGTCAACGGGAACAACGGGATTTATGCGCGAATAGTCCGCCCCGGGAATTTGACGGACGGCGGCGCGCATTGACGCAAGGTCCGCCACGCACGGAACGCCCGTGAAATCCTGAAGGATGACCCTTGCGGGTTTGTAGGGGATTTCCCGCCCGCTCTTTCCGCCCTTCCAGTCCGCAAGGGCGAGCACATGCTCTGCGGTAACGGTCTTGCCGTCTATATTTCTGAGGGCGTTTTCAAGAAGTATCCTGATGGAGAACGGGAGGGCCGTCATGTCCTTTCCGAGTTCTCCGGCAAGTTTGCTCAGGGAGTAAACCGAGTATTTTTTACCGCCCGCTTCAATTCCGGTCAGAGTATTAAAGTTATCCTGCATTGTTCCGTCTGGTTTTTTTTTTGGCGGGTTTTATTCTACACGACCCAGAGCTATTACGGAGTTTGTGCCGCCAAAGCCGTAGGTGTTTGAGATGGCGGTTTTCAGTTTTCCGCCCCGCGCTTCGTTGGGCACATAGTCAAGGTCGCATTCGGGGTCTTTTGTCCCCTGATTGATTGTCGGCGGTATGACGGAGTTCTTTATCGCCAGAGCGGTCAGGCACGCCTCAACGGTTCCGGCCGCTCCGAGCATGTGCCCGGTCATTGACTTGGTTGAACTGACCGGAATTTTGTGCGCCCTTTCTCCGAACACCTCTTTGACGGCGGCGGTCTCATTGGCGTCGTTAAGTTTTGTTGAAGTGCCGTGGGCGTTGATGTAGTCAATATCTTCGGGGTTCAGGCCGGAGTTTTCAAGAGCCATGCGCATGCACCGGACGGGGCCGTCAAGGGAGGGCGCGGTGATGTGATGCGCGTCTCCGCTCATTCCCGCTCCCAGCACTTCGGCGTATATATCCGCCCCGCGCGCTTTCGCCCGCTCAAACTCTTCAAGGATTACTATCCCCGCCCCCTCGGAGAGGATGAAGCCGTCTCTGTCCATATCAAACGGCCTTGAGGCCGCTTCGGGCTCATCGTTTCTGGTGGACAGCGCCTTGATCACATTGAAGCCCGCCACTGTGAGGGAAACCAGAGGGGCTTCGCTCCCGCCGGCTATCATCGCGTCCGCATCGCCGTTCTTTATCAGCATTGCCGCAAGCGAAAGCGAATGCCCGCTTGCCGCGCATGCGGTTGTGGTGCTGCAGTTGGGCCCGCGCGCGTTGAACTTTATGGAGATATAGCCCGCAGCCATGTTTGTTACAACATTGGGAATGAAAAACGGCGAAACTCTGGAGGGCCCCTTTTTGTCAAGAGTCCGCACCATGTCGCAGTAGGTTATCGTCCCGCCGATGCCCGACGCCACAATAACCCCCAGCCTCGGAGAGAGTTCATCGGTTACCTCAATGCCCGAATCTTCAAGGGCAAGGCGGGTGGCGGCAACGGCGTAATGGATAAAGGGGTCATCCCTGCGGGCTTCTTTCTCGGTCATGAAATCCCCGGCGTTGAAACCCTTCAACTCGCCCGCTATGCGGGTTTTATGCCCCGAAACGTCAAATCTGGTTATAGGCCCGATGCCGCTCCTGCCGGAGCAGACGCCTTCCCATGTTTCTTTGTTTCCTATACCGAGAGGAGTTATGAGACCGAGTCCGGTGATAACGACCCTGCGAGCCATCCGCTTCAGTTCTCCTTGCTGATGAAGTCAATCGCGTCCTGAACGGTGGCTATCTTCTCCACATCTTCATCAAGAATCTCAATGCCGAACTCATCCTCTATGGACATTACAAGTTCCACGAGGTCAAGGGAGTCGGCTCCGAGGTCGTCAATGAATGACATTTCAAGTTCAATTTCATCGGCTGATTTGCCGAATTGCTGGGCAATCATGCTTTTGATTTTGCCCGCCATTTCCGTTTCTTTTTCTTGAGACATTGTTAACCCTCCTGATTTGGTTTTGTCTGTTATATCCCTTTTTCCGCCTAAATGTAAAGACCGCCGTTTACCCTTATGACCTCTCCGGTGATGTATGACGCCTTTTCGGACGCCAGAAAGATGACCGCTCCGGAGATGTCTTCCACTGTTCCGTATCTGCCAAGCGGTATGGATTCAAGGTAGGCGCTTTTCATCTCTTCCGGTATGGGGGCGGTTATGTCGGTCTCCACAAACCCCGGGCTGACGGCGTTCACGGTTACCCCGCGCGAGGCGAACTCCTTTGCCGCCGACCGCGTGAACCCTATTATACCGGCCTTTGCCGAGGAGTAGTTTATCTGCCCCGGATTGCCCATCTCCCCGACAACGGAAGTGATGTTTATTATCCTTCCGTATCTCTTTTTAAGCATGCTTCTCACAACCGCTTTTGTGCAGTTGAATATGCCCTTGAGGTTGGTGTCAACAACCGCGTCCCAGTCTTTCTCCGCCATTCTGACAAAAAGTTTGTCTCTGGTAATGCCGGCGTTGTTGACCACTATGTCAATTCCCCTTTTGTTCACAACCGGGGAGAGCGCTTTTTCCGTTGCCCCGTAGTCTGAAACATCAAACTTCAACACCTCTCCGCTGCCCCCGCTTTTTTCAATTGCTTCAAGGGTTTCGTTTGCCGCATCCGGGCTTGAGTGGTAGTTGACTATCACATGGCATCCCTCGGTTGCAAGGTCTGTTGCGGTCTGTCTTCCTATCCCCCTTGACCCTCCGGTAACAAGCGCCGTTTTGTTTTCCAGCATAGCGCTAAATCCTATTTAACTGTTCCGCCATTTCAAGATTGAGGGTTTCCGCCCCCGCCGCCGTTCTTCTTATGAGTCCGCACAGCGCCCTGCCGGGCCCTATTTCAATAAATCTGTCCGTCCCTTTCTCCGCCATTCGTGAAACCGATTCCGTCCACCTGACCGGATTTGTTATCTGGTCAAGCAGAATCCCTTTCACCTTTGCGGGGTCTGAATTCTCTTTCGCGTGAAGGTTTGTTACAACCGGAATTTCAACATCTCCTATGGCGACGCCTTCCAGAAAACCGGCGAGTTTTTCCGCCGCCGGTTTCATAAGCGGGCAGTGGAACGGCGCGCTGACTTTCAGGGGAATCGCCCTTTTCGCCCCGCGCTCAAGGGCGGTTGCGGATGTTCTTTCCACCGCGCCCGCCACTCCGGATATTACTGTCTGTTCCGGTGAGTTGTAGTTTGCCGGCCACACGCCCCCGCCGTCTTCGGAGCATTCTTTGCATATGTTCCCGACCTCTTCCCTTCCGAGCCCTATGATTGCGGCCATCGCTCCGTCTCCCGCCGCAACCGTCTCCTGCATAAACCGGCCTCTTTCCCTCACCGTCCGCACCGCGTCCGCAAAATCAATTGCGCCCGCGCACACAAGCGCGGAATACTCTCCGAGGCTGTGTCCCGCCACAAAGCCGGGCTTTATATCCTTTTCACTCCGCAACACGGCAAGCGCCGCGATGCTCACGGTCAGTATGGCGGGCTGGGCGTTGAAGGTCAGGCTGAGGGTCTGCTCATCGGAGTCAAAGCACAGCGCTTTCATATCGCCTGATATGGCGTCGCCCGCCTCTTCAAAGACGGCGCGCGCCTCGGCAAAGTTGTCGCACAGGTCTTTTCCCATGCCGACACTTTGCGAACCTTGTCCGGGGAAAACAAACGATGTCATCTGGTCTTTTCTTCAGGCCGTCCGCGCGGCGCCGGGGGTTTCATTCGTCCCCGTCATCCTCCGCTTCTCCGGTTTCTCTCATGTAGGTTTTCCCCTTGTAGTAGCCGCAGTGGGGGCAGGCTCTGTGGGGGTGCATCTTCTCGTTGCATTCGGGGCACATGGAACTGGCGGGCACGGCCGCTTTGTAGTGCGTTCTTCTCTTCCTTGATTTTGATGTTGATGTTTTTCTTTTTGGAACCGCCATTGTTTTTTCTCCTTGCCGCTTTCAGGCCGTCCGGGCGTCTTTCAGCGCGCCGAGGCGCGGGTCAGTCCGGTCGCTTGCGCAATCGCAGAAACCTTCATTCAAGTTTGCCCCGCATCCGGCGCAAAGTCCTTTGCACTCGCTCCGGCACACCACTCTCTGCGGCATTGCCATTGCCACATGTTCCCTCATATCGTCCGAGATGTCTATGACGTTTCCGCCGCCGGGCATGGGCAGAAAGGACTCTATCGGGCTGCGCACCCGTTCTTTTGCAGAGCCGAGGCATCTTGAGCAGCGCGACACAACCTCAAACGACACTTCGCCGCAGACATGCAGTTGTGCGCCGATCTTCTCAACGCCCGCGCTGAAAAGAATGCGGGAGCCGAGGGTTGTTTCCCCGCTGCCGTCCGCCATTTCTTCTATATTGGTCAGCCACCCGGCGCTTTTTGACACTTCAAAAAGCAGTCGTTCCGACCCTATTTCGTTCTGACTGAAAACCATTTCGGGCACCGCAAATCCGGTATTTGCGCGCATTATAAACAGTGGCGGGAGTTTTTCCAAATCGGCGGAACTCACTCAACTCTGCTCATTTGAACGGCCTTATAGTCAACCTTGTAGGTGTAGAAGTCAACATTAGATGCTTCTGACAAAGCCCGTTCCATCTTCTTGTCTTTTTCTGTGGCTACTATGGCTCCCCGCACTTTCTGGCCGTTCTTTGCCACTTTGTCTTTGACAAAGCCCATGTAACGCTGGCATTGTGCGACAACGGTATCGGGGGCTTTGCCCACTTTCAGTTCAATGACAAGAAAAGTTTCCTTGTCATTGCTTATGGCAAGAATATCAATCCGCTCTCTCAGGTCCGTGGGGTATTGCTTGCCGCTTCGCCCTTCCGTGTCTTTGTAAATGTCAAAAGCATTGCCAAAGATAGTGTGGTACCAATGCGAACAAATAAAGTTTTCTAACTCCGCTTCTGTGGAGAAAGAAACTTTATGGGCATCCGGGCTCTGAACTTTTATATTGGTTTCTCTTGCTTCCCCTACTTTTGCCCCTGCCTTCGCTTCCTCTACTCTCGCCCCTGCCTTCAGCAGTTGCGCCGTTACTTTATGGCGTCTTTTTCCTGTTGCTACTCTAAGGGCTGTTCTGCCATATGTATCCTTTGCTTCTATGTCTGCCTTCGCTTTCAGTAACTCCGCCGTTGCTTGAGAGCACCCGTATTCTGCTGCGATTATAAGGGCTGTCTTGCCCTCATTATCCTTTGCTTCTGTGTCTGCCCCTGCTTTCAGCAGTTCCGCCAGATTACTTGTTTCAAATCTTGCCGCAATCATCAGAGGTGTCCACCTACGCATCTCTCTCCTTGCTTCTGTATCTGCTCCCGCTTTCAACAGTAACCCCATTGCTTGAGAGTGCTCGTATTCTGTTGCGATTATAAGAGCCGTCCTGCCTCGGTTATCTTTTGCTTCTATGTTTGCCCCTGTTTTCAGCAATTCTCGTATCTTGTTGGTATCGCCTTTTTGGTAGCCTTTATTAGGGTGGTCTTGCTACTTATATTGGTTTTTCTTGTTTTCTCCCAGAGGTCTCTTGCTTCCCGAAGGGCTGTTGCTTTGTGAAGTTTTCTGCCATTTTCACCTTTTGCCGCTCCTGCTTTCAGTAGTTCCGCCGTTACTTTATGATGTTCGTTTCCTACTGCTACTATAAGGGCTGTTCCGCCATATTTATCTTTTGCTTCTATGTCTGCTCCCGCTTCCAGTAGCTCCGCCGTTGTTTGAGAGTGCCCGTTTTCTGCTGCGATTATAAGAGCCGTCTTACCCTCATTATCCTTTGCTTCTGTATTTGCCCCTGCTTTCAGTAGTTCAGCCACCCTACCTGTTCCGCTTCTTGCCGCCGCAATCATCAGAGATGTCCGTCTGCGCTTCTTTGCTCTTGCCTCTGTATCCGCTCCTGCTTTCAACAGTAACCCCATTGCTTGAGAGCGCTCATATTCTGTTGCGATTATAAGAGCCGTCCTGCCCTCATTATCTTTTGCTTCTGTGTTTGCCCCTGCTTTCAGTAGTTCAGCCACCCTACCTGTTCCGCTTCTTGCCGCCGCAATCATCAGAGATGTCCGTCTGCGCTTCTTTGCTCTTGCCTCTGTATCCGCTCCTGCTTTCAACAGTAACCCCATTGCTTGAGAGCGCTCATATTCTGTTGCGATTATAAGAGCCGTCCTACCCTCATTATCCTTTGCTTCTATGTTTGCCCCTGCTTTCAGCAATTTCCGTATCTTATTGGTATCGCCTTCTTTTGCAGCCCTTATCAGGGCGGTCCTGCCGCCTTTGGTTTCTGTTTTCATGTTTGTTTCCTCTCAACTCCAATACGGGTGGTTGGTTAGCCGTTATCTTTCAGCAACCCCTGCCGTTTAGCCTCCGACCAAACAAAGGGAGATATGCGTTTCAAGTAATCGCTGTCGTAGTGTCCCTCACGGCAATCTTGGTAATGTTGCTCCCTCATCTCCCGATATTTATCATTGTTCAATCTGAGCTTATCTATAGTCGCTTGAATCCCCTCTCTTTGGTCAGGCGGTAGTGCCTTATTGGAGTAGATATGCCCGATTAAAAATTCAAGATCAAGATGAAAACAGTTGTTCTTTATTTCAAACGGGTCTAATACATCATCAGAGTTGCCTTTGAGACTATTTATTTCTGAGCATGAAAGACGATAGTTGCTCCATTCGTATGCAAGGTCGGGTCGTCTCGATTTTGCTAAGAAGTGATCCACAGAAGGGTATTCTCCTTCAACTTCTTCAATCTGTACGGCGAGGTAAGCGCAATGGTCTTTATAACTTGAACGCAAATCATCCAGACAATCTTTCCAGTAGCGAGGGAATTTATTGCTGGGCGGTAGAGTCTGGTGTTTGTTCATCCAAGCATGACCTTTTTGCCTAACCCTGCTATTGAATGTATCAGGCTCCGGTCGCAACTTGACATGAATCATCGTAGCCACCCTCTTTTTTCGCCCTCAAAACGCCACCGTGCCCATAAGGGGTCGGTACTTGACAAGACTTTTCTCAGGCGCTTATCTAACTTTTTTGCTTCTTCTTTACTGAAATTTTCATTGCTCAAAGCAAAGGAGGCTTCTTCCAGTACTTTTTTGATTTCATCAGAGCCGTAAGCGGACTCCAAATCAAAGGCTGCGCTTGTCAGCCAATGAGCAACATTACCTTGCCTTACAAAGGGCCGAGGGGTTAGAACGACTTCATTGTCTTTAAGGTCAAGGTCAAACCAAGCATCCTTCTCGTTGTCAAACAGCGTTTCCACCGAGGCCATAACCAAGGGTGAATGAGTTGCTACTATCAGTTGCACAGGGACGGATTCTGTTAGAGTTTCCATAACCTTTAGAAGGGACGGGATTACCATGCGTTGCCATTTCGGATGGAGGTGTGCCTCAACTTCATCAACCAGAAAGACCACACCTTTTTCCGGTTCATCTTCATCTCCCTGCAATTTCTTGGCTTTGACATGTTCTTCCCAGCACCAGACCAGAAAGTAAGCCAGAGAAATAATCCGGCGCATTCCCGCAGACGCATGGACTACGGCGACATCCTGACCGTAAGGCATTTTCAATGTCGGCATGTCTCGCACATCATCCAAACTGATGCGTGTCAACTCGCCGGGAGTAATCTTTTCCTCAGTGGACGGTGACAAAACCTCCAGCACATCCTTTAAGGACTGGAAAGCTTGTCCTTTTTCTTTTTGCCAGCCAGCCCAATCGCGAATCAGTCCGTTGCAAAGCCAAGAACCGTCTTTGCGTTGCAATCCATCCCATACCTCTTTGGGGCTGAACACATAAGCAACCGGACGTTCTCCGTTCCCGGTTTGTGCTGTCCAGTAATTTCTGGCGGGGTCCCAAACTGCAAAACTACCGTCGGCCAAGGCATAAAACACCAATCCGGGGTTTGGGGGTCTCCCTTTTGGAGCAGGCCAACTTGGAGCAGACCAACTTTGGATTTCCGGTTCATAAGTGCTGGTATGTGGTTTTGTGTTCGTAGAGAATGCGGAGAAGGAATAACTGATTTCAGATTTCTGTTTCTTCTCAGTAGGCAACGCCACCCTGCCCGATGTCAGATTCGTGTTTAACTCCGCTGGCCATATGCGGGTCATCGCCCACCATGCTATATCCAGCAGAAAACTCTTGCCTAATCCATTATCCCCCGTGAGCAGGTTCAGTCTGTCGCCAAACTCCAACTCCATAGCCGGAGCTGGTCCCACATTGCTCATCTTGAGATGTTTAATCATAACAACGCGAAACAGTCTTACACTGCTCTATCACTCCGGCGCTTTGAAAGGGTCTTTCCCGCTCACCGCTTTTTGAATCGGAGCGCCGCCCGCGGCTCTTTCCGCAAACGGCTTCAGTATGTCAATCGGAAGCGGCAGAATGATGGTTGAATTGTGCTCGCCCGATATGTCCGACATTGCCTGCAAATACCTCAACTGAAGAGACACGGGATTTTTTGAAAGAACCTCGGACGCCTCGGATATTTTCTGCGACGCCTGAAACTCTCCCTCCGCGCTTATTATTCGCGCCCTTCTCTCCCTCTCCGCTTCGGCTTGCTGAGCCATCGCCCGCTGCATCTCCTGAGGCAGGTCAACATGCTTGACCTCCACAAGAGTAACCTTGATTCCCCAGTCATCCGTTTGAGAATCCAGAATCTCCTGCAACTTCATATTGAGCTCCTCCCTTTCGGTCAGCAACTCATCCAACTCAACCTGCCCCAGCACACTCCGCAGTGTTGTCTGCGCAAGTTGGGACGTGGCGTAATAGTAATTCTCAACCTTCACTATGGTGTTTATCGGGTTGACGACCCTGAAATAAAGAACGGCGTTCACCTTCACTGAAACATTGTCTTTGGTGATGACATCCTGAGGCGGAACATCCATCGCGATTACGCGAAGGCTTATCTTTGTCATCTTATCTATGAAGGGGATTATCCAGACAAACCCCGGCCCCTTGATGCCGACCACGCGGCCAAGACGCATAACCACCCCCCGCTCATACTCTTTGAGTATCTTTGCCCCCATAAACAGGAGCAAAGCCCCTATCGCCGCAAGTAAAAAAGGTGTGCTCATTGTTTTCCTCCGCTCTTTTGAGTTTTGCGCTCCACTTTCAACTTCAGCCCGTCCGCCTTGCCGCTGACCTTTACACGGTCGCCCTTTGACAAGGGAGGCCCCGCGCTTTCCGCCTTCCAGTATTCGCCGCCCACTTGCACTATACCCCCGCCCTGTTGCCAGTCAACAACAACCCCCTCTCTTCCGCCCGCCGGAACGGTCTCTCCAAGGTAGGGGACTTTTGGCGAGCGTGCCGCCGCCACCACCACAAAGCCGAGAATAGCGGCAAAAGTTCCGCCGACCGCCGCGAGAGTTCTGAAATTCACGCTCAGGCCGCCCGTCTGCGCCGGATCAAAAAGCAGAACGCCCCCGGCGATTAAAGACACCGTTCCCGCAAGTGCGAGAAGCCCGTAACTGGTTACGAAAAACTCGGCCATCATCAGAGCCGCCCCCACCACTATGAGCCCAAGCCCCGCATAACTGAAAGGAAGCACTTGAAGCGAGGCGAAGGCAAGCATAAGCGATATGATTCCCACCACGCCGGGGAAAATGCTTCCGGGGTTGTATATCTCCATCAAAATCCCCAGCGAGCCGAGGGAGAGAAGCAGGTATGCAATGTCGGGCGAGCCGAGAATGTTGCCCATGCGCTGGCGCGCGGTCATTCGGTGAGTGATGATTGTCGCCCCTGAAGTTGACAGTTTTCGCGTCTTCTCCCCGATGCTGACTTTTGTTCCGTCAATCATCTCAAGCAGAGCCGCCGCATCCGGCGCGGAAAAGTCGGCTATGTTGTTTTTCACCGCGTATTTCCATGTTACCGATGAACTTTCCTTTACCGCCTTGACAGCCCACTTTGAGTTGCGCCCCCGCTCGCGCGCTATGCTCTCTATGTATGAGGAAGCGAAGTTGACAACCTTCTCCCCGCCTTTGCCCTCCACCTCCTTGCCCGACCCGGCGACCGGGTGGGCTGCTCCCACGCTTGTGCCCGGAGCCATCGCCGCTATGTGGGAGGCGAGAAATATGAACGCCCCCGCAGAAGTTGCCGTGGCCCCGGCGGGGGAAACGTAAGCCACCACCGGCACGGGAGAGTTCAGAATGCTTTTGACAATTTCCTTTGTTGAGTTGAGCAACCCGCCCGGAGTGTCTATAACCAGCAGGACGGCTTCGGCTTTTTGCTCTTCCGCCGCCGCTATGGCGGTTTGTATGAAGTCCGCCGAGAACGGATTCACCGTTCCGTCAAGAGGAACTGAAAGCACGATTTTTTCAGGCAATCCGCCGTCAGTCGCCGAACCGGCGGGAATCGCCCACGCCAGAGCCGCGCATAAAAACGCAATCAATGTCTTGCCTCTCATCCCTTCAAAAAGTATGATAACCGCCGCGCTATGAATGACAACAACACAAACGGCGACGCAGACGCTCTCCCGTCCGCCGCTCCGCAAAGCCTTCTTGACAGAGTTCGCAACACAAGCGGCCTTCTGCTTGCCGCGCTTGCCCTGATACCGGTGGCGGCGTTTGTCGCCTATGCGGTTTTTTCAAGCGCGAGGGAGAAGACCCTGATGGAGGCGGGCGGCCAAATGGAGGCCGCGCTTCTTGCTTATGAAAGCGGCGACATGGACGGCTCTCTGGAAATCCTCGGTGAGGTAAGAGAGCGGTTTGAAGGCGTAAAAACCGCCCGGACCGCCGAGTATTACGAGGGCGCTATACTTTTTGCAAAAGAAGAGGATGAACTCTCTCTTGAACGCATGAGCGGGTTTCTTTCAGATTCACAGGACAAAATTTTGAGGCGCGAGGCGCTTTTTATGGCGGGTTTTTCCAGTTTTCGTCTGGAGAGATGGATTGACGCCATAAGGTATTTGGAGGAGTTGTTCGTGGAAAGCCCGGCTCACCGCAGGAGGGTTTTGCCCATTCTTGCGACCGCTTACGGAAAAAACGGCGACAAGGAAAGAGCCGACCAACTGCTCAGACAGTTTGCCACGACACTGCCTGACCCGGCGGCGGAGGAGATAGAAGAAGTGTCGGAAGTTTCGCCTGAAACATCGGAAGATGTTCCGCAAACACCGGAACAGGAAACACCGGAGACTCCTCAGGAAACAACAAATTAATTTTGCGGATTTGCCGAAGGGGGGACTCGAACCCCCACGCCACAAGGGCACTACCCCCTCAAGATAGCGCGTCTGCCAATTCCGCCACTTCGGCTGGGCAACGCAATAATATCACAAAGACATCAGGCTCCAAATTTCGCAAGCCGTCCGGCGTGCGCGAGAGCGAGGGGCATTATCTCAACCGACCGCACAAT
The DNA here is from genome assembly GCA_026708565.1 of Candidatus Dadabacteria bacterium. Lineage (NCBI taxonomy): Bacteria > Pseudomonadati > Thermodesulfobacteriota > Candidatus Dadabacteria > Candidatus Dadabacteria bacterium. Next base: position 54,218 of record JAPOUR010000032.1, on the reverse strand, counting down.
TCCGAGTTCGCCGTCCCGGCAGCGGATTTCATCAAAGCCGCGCGTCCCGCCTATGCTGAAGCGCGATTTTATCAACAGCGGAACGGGATGCCAGCTGTGGGATGACATCAGCGCGGGTGTTGAGTGGTCTCCGGTGATTACCAGAACATCGGGCTTTGCCGCAAGAAGGCGCGGCAGCATTTTGTCAAACTCCTCTATGGCGGCGGCCTTCTTTTTGAAGTCGCCGTCCTCGCCGTGCCTGTCCGTGGATTTTATGTGCGCGTAAACAAAATCAAAATCCCCCGCAACACTCGCGGCGCGTTCAACCGCACTTTGTATGCCGCCGTCTTCCGGGTCTTTTATTTCCATTCCTAAAATGCCGCCCGCAACTCCGCGATACATGGGATATGAGGCGACGCACGCGGCGCGCAGCCCGTAGGTTTTCCCGAACGGGCTGAGGTCCGGCGGTGTGGAGAATCCCCGGAGCAGAACGCAGTTTGCCTTTTTTTCCCCTTTTAGTATTTCCCGCGCCTTTGCGCCGAAAATCCCCGCCGCGCGCGCGGCGGCCACTGTTGCGGGTTTTCTTGAAGCGGTTTTCGGAGTCAGGTCAACGGCCGCCCCCTCCTTTTGGGGGTCGGTGTCTTTGATTTCCCCTCCGTCCGGCACGGGGCGCGGAAAACTGAACACCGCGACAAACCTGTGCTCAAGCCCCGGGTATATCCTGACGCGCGCGTTTCCCGCTTTCTTTATGCCGCCCGACAGTTTTTCCGCAAGAGCGGCGGCGCTTTTTGTTGATATTCTTCCCGCCCTTCTGTCGGTTACAATCAGTTTGCCGCCCCGCTCCCCGGCGGTGGCGAAGTTGCCTCTTGCCACAAGGTCGTTTTTCCCGATTTTAATTCCAAGCCCCGCCGCTTCCACCACGCCTCTTCCCATCCCGCACTCAAGCGGGTCGTAGCCGAAAAGCCCCAGATGGGCGGCTCCGCTTCCGGGCGTTATCCCCCGCGCGACCGGCAGGTGAAATCCGCACGAAGCGGAGCGAGCCAGACGGTCAAGGTTGGGAGTCTTTGCGCTTTGAAGTTCGGTCTTCCCTTTTACCGGCAGGCCGCCAAGGCCGTCAAGAACGCACATCACAATTTTGGAATCCGATTTAACGGAAAGTTTTTCCACAAGGGAACGCATATCAGGCAACCGTCTTCACCTCCGCGCCCGTAATTTCAAAAACCGCTCCGTCCCTTGCGGGCTCAACATTTTCAGGAAGCGTTTTTTTCAGTTCAAAATAGTCAAGGTCGCAACTCATGTGCGTCAGCGCCGCCCTCCGGGGCGACAGGGATTCTATCCGGTTTAATGTTTCCTCAATGTTGAAATGGGACGGGTGCGGCTTGTAGCGGAGCGCGCTGATTATGAGGAGGTCAAGGCCCCTCAGTTTTTCCATGGATTCGGGCGGAATTCCGTTGCAGTCCGTTATGTAGGCGAGCCCCCCTATCCGGTAGCCCAGAATGTTCCACTTGCCGTGCCTGATATCCAGCGGGATGATCCGGACACCGCCAAGGGAAAAATCGCCCGTTATCTCGTTCAGCCGGAGGTTGGGCCTCTCATCGGCCGCTTTTGCGTCTCCGAATATGTAGTTGAAATTGTTTCTCAGCCGCGCGGCGGTGTCGGGGTTTGCGTAACAGTCTATCGCGTCTTTTCCGAAACGGGTGAAGGGCTTGAGATCGTCTATGCCGTTTGTGTGGTCGGCGTGGGAGTGGGTGAAAAGCACCGCGCTTATGCGCGACAGGCCGCAGCGCAGCGCCTGCGCCCTCAAATCGGTTGATGTGTCTATGAGGATGTTCAGCCCGCCGGTTTCCACAAGAATGGAACTGCGGGTGCGGTTGTTTTCCGGCGCGCCGCCGCCGCATACGGCGCAGTCGCACCCCACAACCGGAACGCCCGTTGAGGTGGCGCATCCGAGAACAGTCGCTTTGATTGTCTGATTCAAAACATCCCGCGCGCAAATGCCCGCGCCGCATAGAGTATACTCCACCCTGAGAGTGTTTCCATTATGGGCGCGAACTGCCGGGTTGCAAAACTTTTTTCCGAGATAGCGTCTCTGCTTGAGATTGCGGATGACAATGTTTTCAAGATACGCGCCTACAGGCGGGCGGCGGACTTGATTGGCTCGCTGCCGACCGGTCTTGATGAAATGTCCGCCGGGGAGGTTGCCGCAGTCAAGGGCATTGGCAAGGAGATGTCGGCAAAAATTGCCGAGTTTCTTGAGACGGGAGAGATGGAGTATCACGGGCGGCTGCTGTCCGGCGCGGGCGGCGCTGCCCTTGAGATGCTGAGCCTCAGGGGGATGGGCCCCAAAACGGTTCGCCTCTTTCTGAATGCGGGAATAACTTCCATTGACGAACTTGAAAAACGGCTTGCGGAGCCGGGGTCGGTAAAGGGGGTGGGAGAGAAGAAAGCCCTCGCCGTGCTGGACGCGATAAGTTTTTATAAGAGCAATGTTTCCGTTCACAGGCTGGACAAGGCGTTTGCCGCCGCATCTGCCCTGCGCGCCGGGCTTTCGGCAATGGAGGGGGCGTCGGAGGTTTGCGAGACGGGCGGCTTGAGAAGGATGACCGAGACAGTTTCTGAAATTGAGATGCTTGTTTCCTTCGGCTCCGGCGCGCGGCTTGACCGGCGGCTTTTTCTGAAAAACCTCTCCCTGTTGCCAATAGTGAAAAATGTCGCGGAAGACAGCGCGGACAAGGATGCCGTAAAGGCGCTTGTGGAGACTTCCTTAACCCCGATAAAGACCTTCGTTTACGGCTCGCCTCCCGCGAGTTTCGCCTTTAATCTGGCGCGGCTGACCGGCTCGCCCGCGCACTGGGAAAAACTGTGTTCGGTGTCCGGCGGCCCCCCTTCCGCCGGGCGCGGGGGCGAGGAAAGTATTTATTCATCCTCCGGCCTTGCGTTTATCCCTCCCGAACTCAGGGAGGACACGGGGGAGATTGAAGCGGCGAAGAGCGGCAACCTTCCGCGCCTTGTTGAGGCGGCGGACATCCGGGGCGACCTTCACACCCACACGGACTGGAGCGACGGCAGAGACTCCGTCCGGGCAATGGCGGGCGCGGCGCGTGAAATGGGATACCAATACATCGCGCTTACCGACCACTCGCCCTCTTCAGTCGTGGCAAACGGGCTTGACACCGGGCGGCTTGCGCGCAAAGCGGAGGAGGTTCGCGCCGCCAATTCCGAAACCGGGGATTTGGAAATTCTCATGGGAGCGGAGGTTGACATAAAGCCGGACGGCACTCTTGACTACCCCGATGATATTCTGAGAGAACTGGATTTTGTGGTCGCGTCCGTTCACGGCTCTTTTTCTCAGAGTTCAGGCGAGATGACAAAAAGAATTATCCGCGCCCTTGAAAACCCTTTTGTTCATGCCCTCGGCCACCCCACCGCAAGGATAATAGGCAGGCGTCCGCCGTGCGAGATGGACATTGCCATGATTGCGGACGCAGCCCTGCAAAACGGAAAGGCGCTTGAGATAAACGCCTCCAGCCACAGGCTTGACTTGAAAGACAGCCATGCGCGCCTCGCCGTTGAGAAAGGGGTTAAACTGATAATCTCAACGGACGCCCACGGCGTCGGGCAGTTGGGGGAGATGGGTTATGGCGTGGCGGTCGGCAGGCGCGGCTGGGCGCGCGCGGCGGATGTTCTCAACACCCTTGCGCTACCGGACCTGCTCCGGTGGCTGCGGACGCGCGGATGAAAAACATGGAGCGGATTTCAAAAGAAAAAGCCCGCAAAGAAATTAGCGGTATAAAAGAAGAAATAAAGAGGCACAACCATCTTTATTACAATCTGGAAAGCCCTGAAATTTCAGATGCGGAATATGACCGGTTGCTGAAGCGGCTAACGGATATTGAAGAGGCGCACCCCGACCTTGTTACTCCGGACTCCCCTTCCCGGAAAGTCGGCGCGCCGCCGGACAAGTCCGGATTTCGTCCCGTGCGGCATTTGGAGAAGATGCTCAGCATTGACAACATTTCCGTTACCGGCGCGGACGAAGATGACCGCCCGAAGCAGGCGCTTGCGTTTGACGAAAGGGTTTTCAAGGGCGCGGGAGGGGAGGAGGAAAAGCGGGCGTATATTGTTCAGCCGAAATTTGACGGTGTTTCCGCCTCAATTTTGTATGAACGGGGAGACCTTGTCCGGGCGGCCACACGGGGGGACGGCTCGGTCGGCGAGGAAATTACAAGCAATATTCTCACGATGAAGACGATTCCGAAAAAACTTTCCTCACGCTCCGGCGCGCCCGTCCCCGATGTTGTTGAGGTGCGCGGCGAGGTGATGATACTTACGGAAGATTTCAGGATGCTTAATGAGGACATACTGGAGACAGACGGCAAGCCGTTTGCCAATCCGCGCAATGCGGCGTCCGGATCTTTAAGGCAGATAGACCCAAGCGTTACCGCTTCGCGCCCCCTGAAGTTTTTCGCGTGGGGGGTGGGAAGTGTTTCGGGCGTGGATTTGCCGGACGAGACGGCGGTTCAAAAATGTCTGAAGGGCTGGGGTTTTGAGACGGGGAGAGACCCTGTGTTGTGCGAAGGCATTGAGGAGGCGGTCAAAGTCTGCGAGGGTCTTGAGGGTGAAAGGGAGAAATTGCCTTATGATCTGGACGGGGCTGTCATAAGGGTCAATGACAGGAATGCGCAAAAGGCGCTCGGAGCCACGGCGAAGCATCCCCGCTGGTGTGTTGCCTACAAGTTCAAGTCCCGCCATGCGGAGACAAAGGTTGCGGGAGTAACTTTTCAGGTGGGGAGAACCGGAACACTCACACCCGTGGCAAATCTTGAACCGGTAAATATAGGGGGTGTTGTGGTCAGGCGGGCGTCTTTGCACAATGCGGATTTTGTCAGGGAAAAAGACATACGCGAGGGCGACACGGTTGTTGTCAAACGGGCGGGGGATGTGATTCCCAATGTTGTGGAGGTGGCGGGCAAAAGCAAAAACCGCCGGGGCGGGCCGTTGCCGTTTCCCGAAACATGCCCTTCGTGCGGGGGGGCGGTTATTGAGGAAAGCCCGGGCATTGTATGTTCAAATCCGTCATGTCCGGAGCGGCTCAAGCAGAGCGTTTTTTATCTTTGTTCCCGAGGGGTTTTCAACATAAAGCGTCTTGGGTCGCGCACCATATCAACCCTGGTTGATGAGGGAATGGTCAAGGATATTGCGGATGTTTTTTCATTAACAAAAGAGGATTTTCTCAATCTTGAAGGGTTTGCTGAAAAATCCTCCACCGAGGTTGCAAAGGAGATAAGTGAGAGAAAAACGGTTTCTCTTGCGGTGTTTATTCAAGCCCTGTGCATAAGGCATGTGGGCAGGCAAACGGCGGAAATACTTGCCCGCCGTTTTGCGTCATTGGACGGGTTTTTTGCGGCGGATGAGGAATCTCTTTCCGATGTTCACGGCATAGGCGGGGAGATAGCCCGCGAAATTGTGGGGTTCACGGGAAGTGAAAGAGGCGTTGCGCTTAAAGACAAGATGAAACATCTGGGGGTGGAAGTGGTCATTCCGGATGACTCTTCGCACAAACCGGAGGTGGCGGGGAAGATCTTTGTTGTTACGGGGACTTTGTGGGAAGACCGCGAGACGGTTCATGAGTTAATAAGAAACGCCGGGGGCATTGCCGCTTCGGCGGTTTCTTCAAAAACCGACTTTCTGGTTGAAGGGGAGAAAGCGGGGGCGGGGAAGAGGAAGAAGGCGGAGAAGTTGAAGGTGAAGGTTATTTCGGGGGAGGAGTTGAGGGGGATGCTGGTCTAATTTTCCCGCCCCGCCCCCGTAGCCCTGCGGGCGTCATCAATATTTTCCGTAATTCTCGTCTTAACCCAGAAGGGGTCCCACCACTGTTTCGGCGATACGGGAACGCCTCCAATATACATACCGAAGTGCAAATGGTCGCCAAACGCAAGGCCGGTGGCTCCCGTTGTGCCGATTATATCGTTTTTGGCAACCGTGTCTCCCCGGTGCGCGCTCATTGAACTCAAGTGGGCGTAAAGCGTGGCAACTCCCATGCCGTGGTCTACTATTATGGTGTTTCCGTAAATACCGAGGTCATCCGCGAAAACCACCACCCCGTTGTTGGAGGCGCGGACGGGATTCCGCCTTTGCGAAGCCAGGTCGTAACCCAGATGGAACTGCGTATCCAGACTCTCTCCGTTAAATACATAGTCCCTCTTTTGAAATCCCGCCTGCAACTCGCCCACGGGTCTGAGGAACGCGCCCTCCCACATTATCTTTTCCGCCGTGCGGGAGAGAACTCTTTCAACCTTCTTCCCGTTCACAAGCCGTATTCTGTTGTTGACAACAAGGAAAATTTCCTTGAGAGACATTCCTTCCGAAGCGCTTATCAACGGCAGCATCTTCATCTTGATGAACTTGTCCGTTATCTCAATCCTCGTATCCTCAATGGGATTTCTCTCAAGACTGTAACTGACGGGAAGTTTTCTATGATTCCCTATGGGGTCAACCGCCGTAACGAGAACGGTCTCGCCCTCATCCACCTCATGCGGGTAGGAGAAAAATGATATGCGCACATCCTTGTCGGAAAAGCCCGCGCCCGGAGCGGCTTTGTGCCCCTTGAAGAACCTGTCTCCAATCCGCACGCCGCTTTCCACCGCATCGGGCGAAACCTTGTAAATGATGACTCCGGAGCCCGCATGAAGAATCCTGTTCTCCGTGGCCGATATGACCGTTATTTTCGGCGGAGAAAGGTCCGCCACTATCTTTCTGGTTTTGGTTGTCTCCCCGCCGGAACCGAGACCTCCGCCGTAAACTTCCGCCGTTGCCCTTATCTCCGCCGGGCCGTCCTCAATTCCGGCAAACGGGTTGAGGGATATGTCAACCGTGTCATCCTTGACGCCTTCGGGGTATTGCTTGGTCTCCAGAAGGATGGTGCTGTATTCGCCCACATAGGAGACGGTTATATTCTTGAGCCCTTCGCCCGCGCTTGAAAACCGCACGGTGAACGGCTGGGTCCCTACTGTTGTTTCAGAGTCAATGGAGAACACAATCTCCGGGCCTCTTGAGCATGACCGCAGGGACACCGCCGCAAGAAGGGCTACAACTACTGTCAGAAGGATTTTTTTTCTCATTCGGAGGAGTTCAATTCCGAGAATTTGAAATTATACTACAACCGGCGGCGATTGTTGTAAAGTATGACAACGCCGCGTGGAAATTTTGCCTTTGAACTATTTGAAGAAATCACTGTTGCCCGGAGCCGCCGCCCTGCTGTTCTTTGCGTTCTCCGCCTCCGCGCAACAGGCGCAGCCGGAAGATGCGGGACGGCTTGGAGACGCGATTGAGAGCCGCATCCGGCGGTCGCTTCCACCGGAATTTGATGTCTCTGTCCCCGCCGTCAAAGCGGTTTCCGGAGGGTTTGAGATTAGCGGGGCGTCCGTTTCCCGCAGGGGCGAAACGGTTGCGAGCGCAAACTCGGTTTTTATCGGTTACAAGTCCGCCCTTTCCGTTTTGCTCGGAGGCCCGCTCTCTTCGGCGGAGATTGGGATAGAAGGGCTCAGGGCGGCTCTCCCGCCGCCCGGCGGGGACGGCGGCGCGCCTTCAGGCTCCGCCTCTCTCCCGTCCGTTCCGGCAATCGGCATTCCCCGGCTCAAGGTTACGGATTCGCTTCTTCTGTTTCGGGGCAGGGAAATCGCAATCCACAATGCGCGCGTCTCGTTTGCTCCGGACGAAAAGTCTCTGAAAGTGAGCCTTGCGGACGGGAGAGTGTCGCTCCCCGATATGAATGTTTCCGTCAGCGACCTTGCCCTTCACGTTTTGCTTGCGCCGGGCGGGCCGGAGGTTTTGACCGGCGCGGAGGGCAACGGAGTGATTGAGACTCAAAGGGGAACCGCTCGCGCGGAGTTTGATGTTTCGGCCCCCGGCGCTCCGGACTCCCCGTGGGAGGGAAGCGTCTCCGTTTCCGACGCCGTTTTGTGGGGGCGCAAAAGCGGCCTGTCTCTCAGTTCGGTCACGCTTGAGAAGGACGGGGAGTTGTCAATCCTCGGAAATGTTTTTATGGGCGGGATAAGTTCCAATGTCAGGATGAAGGTTGAAGCGCCCGGCGCGTCTTCCGCTTCAAAAAGAGAGTTTGAGTTTGTGGCGGACGTGTTCAAAAGAGAACTCCCCGCCGGGGGAATAAAGTTCACGGGCTCGCTGAGAAGAGAGGACGGAGCCTTTGTCATCTCCGGCAATGTGCCCAAAAACTACCGCAACGCGCTTGACCTGTTCGGAGTAAAAAGCATTGAGTCGTATTTTCTGCTCGCCCTGAAAGGAGGGGAGATTGACCCGGGCAGATTTATGATTAAATCCCGCAACTTTCTCGTTGAGGCCGAAGCCCGCTCCCACAAGGGCGACATTACCGCGCAATACAAGGTTGAGGCCGATGATGTTTTCTACCTCTCGGATATGACCAGAGCGCTCAACCTTTACGAAATGACCGGCTCCGTTAAATCGGAGGGGGTCTTTGAAAAATTGCGCGGCGGGGAAATGTCCGTTTCGGGAAGCGCGGAGGCCGGAGATTTTTCCTTTTCCCTCAGGGGGAAGAAATTAGGGCTTGAAGAGGGAAAATTTGATTTTCATATTCCGCTTCCGCTCCGCGCGGCCATTGCGGACAAGGTGTTTCTGGAATCGTCCGTGCGTGAGTTTTCCTACGGCGACACGGTTGCCGGGAAAGCCGGGCTCAAACTTGCGGAGGGCAAAGCGGTTGCGAAGGCGGAGTTTAAGGATTCCGCCGCTTTTGATATTGAGGGCGAGGTGTCTCCGGAAGGCGCGCGGGTGGACAAGTTTAAGGCAAAGGCTGGAGGTTTTTCCCTTGCGCTCTCACGCCCGTTTTCCGTCAAAGTGTCGGACGGCATGGTTGACGTGGAAGCGGCGGAGATGTTTGGCGACAAGTCCGTTTTGCGCTTTCAAGGCTCTTACGGAAACGGCGCGGAGCAGCCTGAAATCAAGGTTGTCGCAGATTTTTTAGGCGTCAGCACAAGGTTGTTTGAGCCGTTTTACCCTCCCCTTTTCGCGCACAGGGGGATAATTGACGGCAGCATTTCCGTTGACGGCGCGGCGCTCTGGCCCGCCGCCGATTTGAATATTCGCTACCGGGGCGCGTCGGGAGACGGCGCAAACCTGAGGGTTGTCCGCCGGGACTCTTCGGAGCGCATGTCATTCAACCTGCTTATTGACGGCGGGCGCGGCTTCCTTGACCTTTCCGGAGGGCTTTCTCCCGCCGCCGGTGAATCCCCCCGGCTCAATTGGCTTGTGCGCGGTCCCGCAATTTATGACCTGAATCTGAAGGCGGAAGATTTCACACTCAAACCTCTGGCTTTGCTGTCCGACAAGATTCGCAACCTTGACGGCGGTTTCAGCGGCAATTTGACGGTTTTCAAAGCCGCCGAGGGCATTGACATGAGAGGCAAAGTAAATTTTGACTCCGCAAGGGTGAAGGTCGGCGACTGGACGGAAGTGATGGAGGTGGAGTTTGGCGAACTGGAATTTGACGGCGGCTCAATACACTCTTCCCTCGGCATCCGGGACCCTTTCGGGACGGCTTTGCTGAACGGGACTTTCAAGACGGAAGATTTTTCCTACTCCGGCGAGGCCGCCCTTGACGGCATATTTCTGCACATTTCGCATTTGTATTCGGGCTTTCTGGGAACGCTTTTTGTTGATGGAAAAGGCAGAAACATACGCATCCGGGCGGAAGACCTGAAAACACGGAACGCCAATATCTGGCTCAGGAAAGAAGCAAATCTGGAGGTCGGCGGGCTGGTTTATGTTGACTCCCCCGACTCCGCTGACGGCGAAAAGTTTGCCGAGGGAAAAGATCTCGGGTTTTTCACCCAGACTTCGGATTTGGATTTCCGGTTGCGCATATCCGATGACACCCGTTTCCGGCTGGACAGGGTTAACTCCATTCTGTCGGGCGATTTGCGCATAATAATGCAACCCGGAAACGATTTCAGTTCGGTTGAAGGCGAGTTGAATGTCATCAGGGGCTCATACACATTGCTCGGCAAGCAGTTTGATATTGACCGCGGCTCCATATCACTTTCCGCGAGGGAGCATTTGATGCCGATTGTTGACATAAACGCCCTGTATGAGAGGACCGGTCTGTCAGTCAAGGCGGGCCTTCACGGCGAGGCGGACGCGCTCGGTTTGACCCTCTCAAGCGTTCCCGCGATGAAGGAGGATGAGATAATTCTCGCCCTGCTTACCAGAGGCAAAAACGACCGCGCCATTGACATAGCGGACGCGGTTGACGGGCGGCGGGAGAACGGCGGCTATTCGGCTTTCGGTTATGCCGCAGACCAGCTTTTTTCTTCACTGGTTGAAAGCAATCCGCTCGGCTTTGTGGATGTTTTCAGCATAACAAGAAGAGGCGGCGGGATACTTGAATCCGAAATAGAGGCGGGAACATATATCACCGACCGGCTTTACACCACCTACCAGAGGGTAAGCGAGACTCCCCTGCCCATATCAACCTCCTACAGAAGCAGGTTTGTCGCGCGCTATCTGCTGAGCGACCACTTCACTGTGGAAGGCGTGGCGGGCGGGCTTACACCGGGGGTTGATTTGATTTTTAACATAGATTTCCGTTAGCGGGGCGGCTAACGCAACAGCGCGGCGATTATGTAAAACGCCGGGAACACGAATATCATTCCGTCAAAGCGGTCAAAAACCCCGCCGTGTCCGGGCAGCATTGTGCCGGAGTCCTTGGCGTTGCAATTCCGCTTTATGGCGGACTCAATGAGGTCTCCGGTTACGGAAAGAACCCCGGCAAGCAACCCGCAAACAGACGCGAGCGCGATTGAAAAAGGCGAGCCGAAAACGGAGTTTACAAGAAGCGCCGTTCCCACGGACGCCGCCACTCCCGCCACGCCGCCCTCAACGGTTTTGCCCGGGCTTATGTTCGGCGCCAGTTTGGTTTTCCCCGCCCACTTGCCCGCAAAGTAGGCAGCCGAGTCATTCGCGGCTCCGCACAGAAACGCCATTGCCACAAGGAAAAAGCCCAACTCATTTTTCAACCACGCCCACACCGGCGGCCCCGCGCCTTCAAGCGGGTCGCCTATGTTTCTGAGGAGCACGGCGAAGCCCGTCATCATTGCAAGAAGTGTCAGCGCGACAAGAGACATTCCCGCCCGCCTCACATATTCCGATATGTCATCCGCGCCAAGCGCAAGGTGAACTGTAAGAACTCCCGTTACCGCCACATAAAAGACGATTAAAAAATACTGCTCTCCCAAATGGGCTCCCGCGAGCACAAGAGCCACTCCCGCCATAAGCGCCCCCTTGCCGGGGAGCAGTCCGCCGGGGGCAAGAAGCCGGTGAACCTCCCGTGTGGCGGCGATTGATATTGAGCCGATGAGAAGCAGAAAATACACCCCGCCCATGTAGGTCAAGGCGGTTATCAGGACAAACAGGACGGACGCCGTTGCTATTCTTGTGCCAATGTTGCCGTTTTTCATCCGCAGTATTCTACTATATGGAGCGACTTGTTTTCCGCCTGATATTTTTAAGTTTTTTCACATCAGCCGCGCTTCCGGACGGCGGCGTTTCCACGATGAAATCAACCTTGTCAAAAACTCCGGACGCCATGACGGTTTCAAATCCCTCCGTTCCTATCGTTCCGAGCCCGATGTGCTCATGGCGGTCTTTGCGTGAGCCCTTTTCAACCTTTGAATCGTTGCAGTGGACAAGCCCCACCCGTCCGGGCGAAAAGGTTGCTTTTATGGAGCGGACGGTTTCCTCAAACCCTTCCGGCGACCTCAGTTCGTAGCCCGCGCCGAACAGGTGCGCGGTGTCAAGACAGACGCCCGTGTCCGCGCCCGCCTTGTCAAGTATTCGCGCGATTTCTTCAAAGGCGCTTCCCAGTGTCGCCCCCTGCCCCGCCGAGTTTTCAATCAGAAGCCGGGCTTTTATTCCGCGCGCGGCGGCGGTTATCTCCCTCAGTGAGGCGGCCGCTTTTTCCGTTGCCTCCTTCCTGCCGCTTCCCGCCGCCGTTCCTATGTGGGTTACCACCGCCGCCGCGCCGACCGCCTCCGCTCTCTCAAGGTCCCGGGCGACCATGTCGACTGATTTCTTTCTGAGTTCGGGATTTGCCGATGCGAGGTTGATTATGTAGGGCGTGTGGACGTAGCAGTCCGCAAGCCCCAACCGCTTGCGTTCCGACCGGAACTTTTGCGCGGCGGATTTTTCAATCTCCGGCGGGTTTCCGCCCCGTGGAGACCGGGTGAATATCTGGAAGCATTCGCATCCGAAATCGGCGGCGCGGCGGGGCGCTTTCTCAATTCCCCCGCTGATTGACACGTGGCATCCTATCCGCATTTTCCCGCCTTATTGACAACAGACATCACCGCATATATATATCACGCGCCCGAAGAGAGGGGGGTGAGATTTTATGATTCCAACCACAGCTTTTGTTACAAAGGGAGTCGGAAAAAGCAAGGAAAAACTTGCCAGTTTTGAGATGGCGCTCAGGAACGCAAAGATAGCGCAGTTCAACCTTGTGAGGGTGTCCAGTATCTTTCCCCCCTACTGTAAGATAGTGCCCCGCTCAAAGGGCGCGAGACTGCTCTCTCCGGGGCAGATAGTTCATGTTGTCATGAGCGACAACGCCACCAATGAGCCGAACCGCTTGGTTGCGGCGTCCGCCGGTTTGGCGTTGCCGAATGAGAAGAGCAGGTTCGGCTACATATCGGAGCATCACAGTTTCGGGCAGAACAGGTCTCAGGCAGGTGAATATGCGGAAGACCTTGCCGCCTATATGCTTGCCACAACTCTGGGAGCGCCGTTCAACATGGAAAAGAGTTACGATGAGCAGAAAGATATATGGAAGATAAGCGGGCATGATGTGAAGACGCAGAATGTAACTCAGAGCGCCTTCGGCGATAAAAAGGGGCTGTGGACGACTGTCGTGGCGGCGGTGGTGTTTTGCTCTTATGTGCCGGTGGGGAATTGATTATGAAGAAAGTGGAGCGTACCTTGCGGTCTGTTGTTGAAGACGGTATTAACAAGACCATTTCGGATAAACAGTCCAAAAAACATTACAAGATGTCTCGCAATTTAACTGTGGGAAACCCCGGCGACCCGAACCCGTTTGAAAATCTTTCATGGGAGGACACTCGTGAAATGATTTATGAGGACTGGAGCCGGGTTTGATTGCCGTTGACACAAACCTGCTTGTTTACGCGCACAGGAATCTATTTCACCACCAGCCAACTCTATAGTGGTAATGGTGTGGCTTGTGTTTCACGTCTCAGAGTGAACAAGATATCTATAGGTAGACTTTTGTCAGAAGTGGAGTTTGAGGATAGTGGTATAAGATGGTATTGAAATGTAGTATTATAGACATTGCGAAGGTACTGAGATGGTAGTCAAAAGTCACAATGAACAGAAGAACAAAGGGAAGCAACAAAGACGAAAAGTTCTTGAAGGGCATAAGAGAATAGGGAAGCGGTTTATACCTCCAATAAAACAGATTCCTATGAAATCTGTAAGTTATGTAGATGATATGCTCCCAGAATTAGTGTGGATTGGACTTATAAATGAGAAAGTTGGCTATATTGAAGGGACTCGCATACTGGAAACAATCTTCATAGCGGTAAATGAAATAAAAAAAGATGACCAGCAGAGCAACTTTTCTCTTATATCTAGTTTTAGATGCCTGAGTACGAAACAGAAAATCAGATTAGTTGAATTGTTCAAGAAAAGTGAAATTCTGGATGTAATTCGAGATGCTATTGCGCCACTTGTGCTACTCTATGATGACTGCCCGCTAATCTTCATAGGGCCACCAAGCAATGTATTTTCAAGGGAAGAACTTGTTTTTCGTATCAAAGAATGTGTAGGAAAAACGGTTAATAAATACGAGACACCCGGTATTGTTTTACACGGTGCTATGCTCTTATTCCGCCTTGTGACAGGAACCACTCACTTTCCATCTGATATGGATTCGCCAGATTTCGATGCCGTTATCAATAAGCCCGGTAGCGAGGAAGCGGAACATGCTGCTGGGCTCTTACGAATAAATGGATTGGGCGAATTTGGAGTGCTTAATCTCGACAATACTTGGGCTAGATGTTTTTGGAACTGCGGTGTAGAGATTAGTCAATGTAGGTTTGGTGAGCAAAATGAGTGATAAAGTAGAGACTGACAAGAACGAATTACTGAATGATTTTATCGATGTATATGTAGAAATTGTTAGAGATGGTTTTGATGCTCGGTGGCAACAAGTCAAACCGGAGATTTATGATAAGCATATACATGAGAGTATCGGAGCTTTATTGTCTAGACAGGTTATTTTGACAACGGAGATGGCTTTCGCTCCGTCCACTTGGAATTCACACATTGCTCCGTTGTTTCTTCGATGCATGGTAGAAGCGTATATCACTATGGCATGGATACTGGAAGATCCAAAAAGTCGTAGTAAGCAGTATGTGGAGTATGGTATAGGTCAAGAAAAATTATACATAGAGTTCTTGGAAGAATCCATCAGTAAATGCACCGACCCTTCCGACTTAGATATGCTAGAAAGAACGATACAAGGAAAGAAGTCTTGGTTAAATAGTCAGTTGGCTGAATGGGCTACAGAAGTTAATGTAGGGTCATGGTCGGGTATGTCAGCAAGAGAAATGGCAAAAGAAATAGGTAGAGAGTCTACCTATAAATATGCCTATGTTCCACTTAGTGGAGCGGTACATAATATGTGGCAACATGTTGGAATGCATAATGTTAGACCGTGCACCAATCCTTTACACAAGGGGCATTTAGTGCCAATAGTGAGGTATAATCCTTTCATGGAGGCCGATTACATGCGCTTATCATCAAAGTATATGACAATGACATTTGTTTTGTTCGATGAAAAAATGGGGATTAAATGCAACATACAATTGCCAGAGGATTTCTTCTTTGAGCATGAACTTTTTTCGCCAAATAAAGATTTACCTACTAAGTGAGTCAATACATATCCAATTTGCTTATTAATCAGCCATGTAACCGAGTTTCTTGTTCTCTCTACGCAATCCACTCAGGGTGAACCTATTGCTTTTCAGTCTGTTACAAGGACCGCACAGTAATACCCTGTTGGTTATGTGGTTGAGCCCCCCATCTGAACGAGGTGTATTGTGGTCTAGTTCCAAGTAGCGAGGATCACTGAATTCTCTGTCGCATCCTTGGCATACGGGGCCGTTGTGTTTCAGCAGGTATTCTACCATTTCCTGTCGCCCCATTTTCTGCCCCGGCTCTTGAAATCTTTCTGGCACCTGATATACGGGACGGTCTTCCTTGATGTCATTATCCGCACGTTCTGGCGGCGTAGTTTCATATATAATCTTATCCCAGTAGAAGAGAGTTTCTGGACTGCTCAGTTGATCAGAATTGAGTTTCCCTTCCTTAGACAACCTTTTGATGACAGCATCTTTCGCTTCATCCCATATGTCCATGCCGACCCACTTTCTTTTCAGCCTTTCTGCGGCAACCAATGTCGTAGCACAACCGCAGAATGGGTCAAGAACGACATCTCCCTCGTCACTGGATGTCTCTATTATTCTTTCGTATAAGGCGAGAGGCTTTTGAGTCGGGTAGCCGTATCGCTCCTTTGCCTGCCCATTCAGGGATGGAATGTCCCAAACATCTGATAGTGCCTTGCCTTCCGGTTCATCCACATAGTAGACTGCCCGCCCCTCCGCTTTCCATTCCGAGAGTTTTTTCACAACATTCGGGTTATTTTTGTCGTATATCCTGACCAGCCGAACCCCGTTACTGGAACCCAAATTGTACCCGGCCTTCATAAGTGATTTCTGCCTCTGTGTGCGTTCTCCGTACTGCTTGTTGAATTTGTACTCTGGCATTCCGTAAAACAAGATTAGATCATGGTTTCGTTGGAAAATATTCCCCGCATTAGTCCACTTCTCATAGTTCCAAACTATTTCGTTGATGAAATTTTTCCTGCCGAAAATTGCGTCCATAATGGTCTTTATGTAATGGCTTGCTGTAGGGTCGCAGTGAATGTATATGGAGCCAGTCTGTTTAAGGATGCGCTTCATTTCCAAAAGCCTCACCGCTAAGAAGCAACAAAATGCTCCCATACCATCGGAGTGCGCTGCTCTAGCTGCCTCAATAGATTCCTTGAGTGCAGGATGGTCATCAGTTATCTGGTCAACCCATTCCTGTTGCACATCTTTTTTCCACGACCATCGGTCTTGAAATTTAGCACCCTTGGCCAAACTGTCTGGTGTGGCATGGAAATCCTTACTCTTGTTGAACGGCGGGTCGGTTGCTACCAAGTCAATGGTTCCAGAGTTCATTTCCATCAAGAACTTGAGGTTGTCTCCGTGATACAGTGTCCGGTTTTCAAAGTTTCGCTTTGCCATTGTTAACAAGAATCGGCGTTCACACCTTGCCCCGCAAAATACATTTTACAAAACTCTGGTTGACTTCAAACTCCGGCGGCGGGTTGCCGTTTTCTTCCATTGTCCGTTTTGCGGTGGCTATGCCGCGCCCGAAAGCCTGAATGAAACCGAAGGTTTTTAACACATCCGCTATGTTCGGGTTGCGGTAGCCGGTTATGCCCGGTTGACCAAAGTTTTCCGCCGTAACCTCTCCATAAGGCCCGCCGGGATTGATGATTTCAATTCGGTCGTTATACCAGTAAACGCGAACTGGCGCGTTGTTACTTTCATAAGCGCGATGGAGAACGGCATTGTAAAGGATTTGTTGCAACGCCACATGCGGATAGGCGCTGTCTAATTTATGTGTTGGTCCCGATGTAATATCCACCGCTTCACGGTTATGGGCTTGGAGTTTTTCTTCCGTCAGTCGCAACATTTTGACTATATCACCAACGATTTTTGCGTTGTCTATAACCGGGTCGGCCAGTTCAGTGCCATCAATACGCAGGAACTGTATGTAATTTCCGGGCAGAAAATCCTGCGGGTTTCTGCCGATTGCAATCAACCCAAGCACGGTCGGCGCATTGTCTTGCAATGAGAGCATTTTGCATGAAGCCAAACGTTCCTCATAACTTCGGTTGTTTTCTTCCAAAACATCGCTTGCGAATGCGGCGGGCAGATATTCATTCTCAAATATCGTCTTTGACAAATCCGCAAGGGTCGCGCTGGGGACGGGGCGGAGGTCAAACGGCAGGTTTTTGTATCTGCGCCTTTCATTAAGGATGCGCTCTTCCTGCTCGTTGGCAATGGACTGGCGCGGACCGGTGCGAGTCCATATACGCCCGGCATACCTAACCGGAGGCATGTCGGACGGCAGGACTGTGACAACAGCCATATCCGCCCCCCTCAATGTGCGTTTTTCCACCGACAACACGGGCAAAGGCAGGATATTGCCGTCTGTTTTCATGTCCGCCAAAGATAAAAGAAGTTGATCTGTAATATCCAATCCGCTCGGTTCGCCGTTGTCTTTTGCGCCGATAAACAACACACCCGGCCGGTTGTTGCCGGGTAGGTCATTGGCAAACGCACAGACCGCCTGTCTTGCCTTTTTGGACGCCTCTCCTTTGAATGTTTCCTTGCGCTCGGCACAGTCGGACTCAAGGTCATTCAACAACTTAAGCAACTGATTGTCCGTCAATCTTTGCATCAAGGCTACTCCCTAACCTGCCCTTCCCCTCTGACAATAAACTTCTCCGAAGTCAATTCCTCAAGCCCCATCGGGCCGAAGGCGTGAATCTTTGTGGTGCTTATCCCTATCTCCGCCCCCATTCCGAGTTCAAAGCCGTCATTAAAGCGCGTGGACGCATTATGCATAACCGCAGATGACTCCACACCGCGCAGAAACCGGCGGGCGTTGCCCCCGTCTTCCGTAACAATGCAGTCCGTGTGCATTGAACCGTGCGCGGCTATGTGCTCCATTGC
Source organism: Candidatus Dadabacteria bacterium (assembly GCA_026708565.1). Lineage (NCBI taxonomy): Bacteria > Pseudomonadati > Thermodesulfobacteriota > Candidatus Dadabacteria > Candidatus Dadabacteria bacterium. The sequence continues at coordinate 36,348 of JAPOUR010000032.1, read as the reverse complement.
CCCGCCAACGCCTTTAACCACCCGCGCATTCAAAACGGGGGCAAGATATTCAGTGTCCCAATCCTCATCAGTTGCGGGCGCGGCATCGGGAATTATTGAACACGTCTCCGGACACCCCTTTAATGAGACGCCTTTTTCCCTTAACTCATTCCAGACGGCGGGAAGAAATTCCGCCGCTATCTTTTCATCCACAAGCATTGTTTCCATCGCGTTGCAGACGCCCGGACGCTGAACCTTTGCATTTACGCATATATCAACCGCCATGGGGATGTCGGCAAACTCGTCAACAAAAACATGACACACCCCCTTGTAATGCTTCAATACCGGTATCGCGGAGTTTTCCACAACAAACTCTATGAGCGCCTGCCCGCCGCGCGGGATGATTAAATCTATGAAGCCGTCCAGTTTGAGCATGTCAAGAACCAGTTTTCTGTCCGCATCGGGCACAACACTCACCGCCGCGGGCGGGACGCCGTTTTCTTTTAAGCAGTCTCTTATGACCTCTCCGATTGCAATGTTTGAACGGAGCGCCTCCGACCCGCCTCTCAGGATTACCGCATTGCCGGACTTGAGGCACAACGCCGCCGCATCCGCCGTAACGTTCGGCCTTGACTCATAGACAATCCCGATTACACCGAGGGGAATTCTCATCTTCTCAACGCGCAAACCGTTGGGCCTTGTTGAAAACGGCGCGGTTTTTCCCACAGGGTCTTCCAGAGCCGCCACTTGCCGTATTCCCCGCGCCATGGCTGTTAACCTTTTGTCATCAATGGCAAGGCGGTCAATCATCGCGGCGGACATGCCGTTCTTTTTCGCCCGCGCCAAGTCTTCGGCGTTTTCGCGCATTATGTTTTCGCGCCCCGCGAGCAGAGCCGAGGCGACCGCTTCAAGCGCTTTGTTTTTGGTTTGCGGGTCAAGAACCGCCAGCGCCGAAGTTGCCCGACGGGCTTCGGCGGCGATGTTTTTCATTGAGGGAGCGTCCGGCATGGTTCACTTTGAGAATAATGGGCAAAACACCCGGCGGCAAGCGGCGCGCCCGCGCCCTTTTTCAGATTCTGTCTTTGATGAAATCGCAGACCTTGTCTGCGGACTGCTCAAGGGTTTCCTTGTCAGTATCAACAATTATCTCCGGAGAGGGGGGCTCTTCATACGGGTCGTCAATGCCGGTAAACCCTTTGATTTCTCCGGCTCTGGCTTTTTTGTAAAGGCCCTTCACATCCCTCTTTTCGCACTCTTCAACGGGGCAGCGCACAAACACCTCAACAAATTCGCCGTCTTCAAGCAGCGCCCTCACCCCGTCCCTGTCTTTTATGTAGGGGGAGACAAACGCCGAAAGCGTTACCACACCGGCATCAACAAACAACTTTGAAACCTCTCCGATTCTTCTTATGTTCTCGGCGCGGTCCTCTTCGGAAAACCCCAGCCCCTTGCACAGCCCCATCCGTATGTTGTCGCCGTCAAGAATGTAGGTTCGCACGCCCCGCTCCATAAGTTTCTTCTGAACCTCGCCCGCCAGCGTTGACTTTCCGGACGAAGGAAGCCCGGTGAACCAGACAACAAGCGAGCCGTGCCCGCTTGCCTCTCTTCTGTCCGCTTTTGTTACGGCGTGCTCATGAGGGATGATGAATTTTTTTTCCAATGTGCTCCTCCAGAGAAGGGCGAAATCTACAGCCGAAGCCCCCCGCAGTCAAGCGGAGCAGTCCGGGCGGGGGCGTTTGTCAAAGCGGAGCGCGCTGTTAATATAGTGGGAAAATTCCCGCCCGAAGCGGGTTCAACAGGAGAAAGGAAAATGGAGCAGACGCTTTCAATCGTCAAGCCTGACGGCACATCAAGAAACTTAATTGGGAAAGTTATCGGAACTTTTGAGGAAAACGGCCTGTCCGTGGCGGCAATGAAGATGATACGGATGGATGGAGAGCGGGCAAAGGGCTTTTACGCCGAGCATTCGGAACGCCCGTTTTTTGCGAGCCTCACCGATTTTATGTCGTCCGGCCCGTGCGTTGTGATGGTCTTGAGGGGAGAAGACGCCATTGCAAAGGTCAGAAAGATAATGGGGGCGACCAACCCCGCCGAGGCGGATGACGGAACCATCAGAAAACTGCACGCCGAAAGCGTTGAAAGAAATGTCGTTCACGGCTCAGACAGCCCGCAGTCCGCTGAAAGGGAGATCAGTTACTTCTTCAACCGCCTTGAAATTTTCTGAGACGGGATATTGAAAAAAGACTCTTCAACCGCCGGAAGCCCGGTCTGCCTGATAAGGGGCGGCCAGACGCTTCTTGCCGACAGGTTCACGGAAGAGATTTCCGCCCGTTTTCTTGGACAGTCCGAATCGCCTGACACGGCGGTGTTTTATGCGGATGAAACCCCGGTCGGCGAGGTTCTCTCAAATGTTTCCACGCCCTCCATGTTTTCGCCGAAAAAGGTTGTCGTGCTGAAACGCGCCGAATCCCTTGACAAAAAATCGCTGGAACTCGTCAAGCGGTATTGCGCCGCGCCCTGCTCTCACACCTGCCTGATTCTTGTATCCTCCGACCCGTCAAAACCCGCCCTCAAGCCCGATGACGGGGTTGTGGTCAAACAGGCCGAGCAAGACCCGCGAAAGGTTGCGGAGCGGGTGGTTGAAGAAGCCCGCGCCGCGGGGCTTGATATGAAACGCCCCGCCGCGGAACGCCTTTGCGAACTGGCGGGCGAAGATTTGGCGGTTATCAAAAGCGAACTTGTCAAACTCTCCGAAGTTTACGGCGCGGGGGCGCGTGTGGGCGTTAGCGAGATAGACGGGGCGCTCCAAAAACGCACGGACAGAGACACCTTTGAACTCGTCAACGCCATTGCGGACGGCAAAAAAGGCGAAGCCCTTTCAATCCTTTCGGAGATGGCTTTCCGCAATCAGACCGAGCCGCTTCTCATACTGTCCGTTGTGTCGTCAAGGATAAGGAACATACTGAGGGCGTCATGCGTGAGGGAGAGCGCCAAGGGCTCTCCGCCCGAAGAGCAGAAAAAACTGATAGCGAAGGAGTTGAAAGTCAAACCGGGAGCCGCCCATTATATATGGAAGCAGACGGCAAACTTTCCGCGCGGCGCGGCGGCGCGCGCGGTGGCAAGCCTTGCCGAGGCGGACAAAGCCCTGAAAACCTCGCGCTCCGGAGGCTATGATGCGCTCACCCGGATGGTGGTTAATCTGCTGGGGTAGCGGCGCTTTCCTCCGCCGGAGCGGATGCCGCAGGGGGGGCGGACGCCGAAAGCGCATGGAGTTTGCGCGACATTCTCGCCACATTTCTGGAAGCGTTTCTTTTGTGTATGACGCCCTTTGAGGCCGCTTTGTCAAACGCCGATACGAGACCCTTGAAAACGGAGTCGGCGGCGGCAAAGTCTTTTGCTTCAACGGCTTGGAGAAAACCTTTTGTTTTGGTTTTCAAGGATGATTTCACAAACCTGTTTCTTGCCCTTCTCTTGAGGCTCTGCCTGTGTTTTTTCTTTGCGGATTTTATTCTCAGCGCCATTGCAGGTGTCTCTTGACAGGCGCAAAGTATGATGCCGCGCGTCCGGTTTGTCAAGCGGTATGCCGTTTTGTGGTAGAATGAGCGGACGCAAAGGAGGCGGTTATGAAAATTTTTCTTGATTCGGCAAATCTCAAAGAGATAAGGCACGCGGCTTCTCTCGGAGTTATAGACGGCGTAACGACCAACCCCAGCCTTGTTTCAAACGAGGGCGGGCAGAAGTCTTTTGCCGCGCTGGTCAAACAGATATGCGGCATCGTCAAGGGGCCGGTCAGCGCCGAGGTCATATCAACAAACTACCGCGACATGGTGGCGGAGGGGCGCAAACTCGCCCTCATAGACCAGTTTGTTGTGGTCAAAATGCCGCTCACGGAAAACGGTGTGAAGGCGACAAAAACCCTCGCTTCCGAGGGGATAAAGGTGAATGTAACCCTTGTTTTCACGCCCTCGCAGGCGCTTCTTGCCGCCAAGGCGGGCGCGGCTTATGTGAGCCCGTTCATCGGGCGGCTGGACGATGTGTCAACTTCGGGAATGGAACTTGTGGAAGACATCTCGCAGATTTTTGACAACTACGATTTTGCCACCGAAGTGCTTGTGGCAAGTGTGCGCCATCCGATGCATGTGGTTGAGTCCGCCCTTGCGGCGGCGGATGTTGTAACGCTTCCGCACAAGGTTTTAATGCAGATGTTCAAGCATCCGCTTTCAGACGCGGGCCTTGAAAGGTTTCTTTCCGACTGGAAGAAAAAGAAATAGCGGGGGTTTTCTACCCCGTGCGCTCGCAGAGGCGCAGGGCAAGCCCGGCAAGGACGGACTTATCACCGTCAAAATCCTCAAGTTTGCCGACCGCCTCGCGTGAAAGTTCCCTTGCCCTTTCCCTCATTTTTCCTTCGCCGGTATCCAGCAAGTCATCAACCGCCTGAAATGCCATTCCGGTAGCGCGCGCATATCCCGACAGAGCGGCGGTCTGTTTTTCATCCGCCCCGCCCGCAAGCGCGCCGCACAGCACCGCCGCCTCAATGAGCGAGCCGGTTTTCAAGCGGTGAACACTCTCCTCTCCCCCCCTTCCCTCAAGGTCCATCATCTGCCCCACCGCCATGCCCGCCCGCCCCGCGCCGGACGAAATTACCCGCACCATCTCAAGCAAAGTTGAGTCCGCAAGCCCCGCCGCCCTTCCCTCCGAGGCGAGAAAACCGAAAGAATCCGTAAGCAGCAGGTCGCCCGCGAGAATCGCCGCCGCCTCTCCGAATTTTTTGTGGGTTGAGGGAAGCCCCCTCCTCATGTCGTCATTGTCCATTGAGGGCAGGTCATCGTGTATGAGCGAGTAGGTGTGAATCATCTCTATGGCGCACGCGGCGGGCATGGCGGCTTCCGCCCGCCCGCCCACGGATTCGCACGCCGCCATGCACAGAACGGGCCTTATTTTTTTCCCGTTTCTCAGGATGTGGGAGACCGCGTCCGCAAGCCCGGAATGTTTTTCCCTCACCGAGGCGATGTATTCCTCAAGTTTTTGTCCGACCCGCTTTCTGCGGTCGTCCATGTAACCGTCAATTTCGGATGGCGGCTGTTTCACTTTTTCCGTTTTGCGGGAATGTCCGCCTTGTCGCCGGTCGTTTTGTCGCCGAGTGCCTCAATTTTTTTTGAGGTTTCTTCAAGCATAAGGCGGCACTCTTTTATGAGGCGGACGCCCCGCTCAAAGTTTTCTATCATTTTTTCAAGGGGAACTTCCTTGTTTTCAAGGGAACGTGAAATTTCCTCTATTTTTTGAAGTTTTTTCTCAAATGACATTGCTGGAGATTATTGGTTGCGGGGGAAGGATTTGAACCTCCGACCTTCGGGTTATGAGCCCGACGAGCTACCAGACTGCTCCACCCCGCGCCAGTTGGAACATTCTACTCAAGCAGCCCGCCCCGGTCAATGCCCGCCCGCTTTTAACATCACTCTTTCCGCGATCTCCGCCCCGACCCGCCCGCAGTCCGCCTCTTCCGCAACCGCCGTTTCCCGGTGAACCTCCCCCCGCCCGTCTGCGGCGAGCACGGCGACAACCTCTATTTTGCCGCCGCTGCGGCGCGCGTGGCAACCGGCGGGAACGGAACAGTCACCCCCCAGACGCGCGAGAAACTGCCTTTCAATGCCAACGCACATTTGCGACTCCGCGCACTCAATCGCGCTCAGCCACTCGCGGGTTTGCGCGTCATCCTCGCGGCATTCAACGGCGAGAGCCCCCTGCCCCGGCGCGGGCACAAACTCCGCCGGGTTAAATCTCAAGCCCGCCCGCCCCGTCATATCCAGCCTGTCAAGGGCCGCGCTTGCGAGAACAAGCGCGTCAAACTCCCCCGCGTTCATTTTGTCTATGCGCGTCCCCACGTTTCCCCTCACCGGAAGAACGGAAACATCCGGGCGCATGGCGAGCACCTGGCAGCTTCTCCTCAGGCTTGCCGTGCCCACGCGCGCGCCTTTTTTCAGAGAGCCGTCCGCGCCGTCCGGAAAAACAACGCAGTCCGAAGGGTCGGCGCGGGGGGGAACGGCGCCTATGGCGAGGCCGTCCGGCAGGGCGGAGGGCATGTCTTTCATACTGTGGACGGCGATGTCCACCGCGCCGGAGGCAAGCGCCTCTTCTATCTCCCGCACAAACGCGCCCTTGCCGCCTATGGGCGCTCCCCGGCGGTCGCCGGAGGTTTTTATAAAAACAAATTCCGTTTTAAGTCCGGGGAACTGTTTTGTCAAAAGCGCGCCCGTCTGCGCCGCCTGAATTTTAGCGAGAGGGCTACCCCTGCTTCCTATCTTTATCTTCATCTGCCGACAGTTCCCCGGACAGGTCAAAGAGGGTTTTGACCGTCTCCGCATAGGCGTTTTTGTCTTCGGAGTTTGCCGTTTCCATTTTAAGTTTTGTCATTGGAGCGTGCAGAAATTTCTCCATAAGGGTTTCGGAAAGTTGCCATATAAGCCGTTCCCTCCGCTCTTTTTCGCCGCCCCTTTGCTCAAGTGAATCCAGCTTTGACAATGTTTTGACGGTTTCCTCCCGCACGACCGCGCGCGCCTTTTTTCTGAGTTCCACGATGAGGGGAAACGCCTTGAGCCCTCCGCGCCGGGATGTGAATTTGAGGCTCTCATTTTTCGCCATTTCCTCCGCCCTGCCGAGGTTGCGGCGCAGGGTGTCGCGGTTTTTTTCAACGAAATTCTGAAGGTCGTCCATATCGTAAAGAAAAACGCCCCCGATGCCCCGGACGGCGGGGTCTATGTCTCTGGGGACTGCGATGTCTATCAGGGAGACGGGCTTGTTTTTTCTCAGTTTCATCGCGTCTTCCAGATCTTCGGTTTTCAGTATGTAGTTGGATGAGCCGGTGGCGGAAATCACTATGTCGGTTTTTCTTATCCACAAACCTATCTCCGCCATTGAGACGGGTTTCCCGCCCACGATTGCCGCCAGTTTTGCGCCCTCTTTCGGGTCTCTTGCGGCGATGCGGATTTCGCCCGCGCCTCTCTTTGCGAGCTGCGCCGCCGCATCGGCTGCCGCTTCGCCCGTTCCCACAACCATCACCGAGCAACTTGAGATGTCGCCAAAGATGTTTCTCGCCAGTTTAATGGCGACCGAACTGACCGATGCCGTGTGTGAGCCGATGCCGGTTTCGTTTTTAATTTTCTTCGCCGATGAAAACGCGCTCTGAAAAAGTATGTTCAGCGCCGCCCCCGTCGCCCCCTCCGCGCGCGCCGTTTCATACGCCCGCCGGAGTTGCCCTAAAATTTGCGGTTCTCCCACGACCATGGAGTCCAGCCCGGCGGACACCCTGAAAAGATGACGCGCCGCTTCCGCCCCCTCAAGAAAATACAACCTGTCTTCACCGCCCGCGCCCCGCGCTCCGCAAAGAAATTCGCTTATGGCGTCAAAACACTCCGCGCCGTTCACACACGCGGCATACACCTCAACCCTGTTGCACGTGGAGACTATTACGCACTCATCCACAGACTCACGGGAAAGCAGAGCCCCAAGCGCCTCTCTTGTCGCCTCCTCCCCTCCCACGGACACCCTTTCCCGCTCCTCAACGGGAGAGGTTTTGTGGCTCATTCCGCAAACAATCACGGTGGCGTCCGTCAAAGCCCGGTCTCCTTTATAAGGCTCAAAAACTCCTCGCGCGACCGCTCGTCGCTCCTGAACAGTCCGTTCATTGAACTTGTTATCATGTTCGCTCCGGATTTTTCCACCCCGCGCATCGCCATGCAGAGGTGGTAACCCTTCACCACCACCGCCACCCCCTTGGGGGAAAGCGCCTCTTTAAGCAGGTTTGCTATTTGAACCGTCATCCTCTCCTGCACTTGCAAGCGTCTTGAAAATACTTCAATAATGCGCGGTATTTTACTCAAACCAATAATCTTTTTGTTGGGAATGTATGCGACATGGCATTTTCCGAAAAAGGGAAGCATATGGTGCTCGCACATGCTGTAGAACTCGGTGTCTTTAACGATAACCATCTCATCGTAATCTATCTCATAGACGGCTTCGCGGGCGATCTTCATAGGGTCGCTCCCATAGCCGGACGTTATCTCTTTCATCATCCTTTCTATGCGGAGCGGGGTGTCTTCAAGCCCCTCCCTTGCCGGGTCTTCGCCGATCTCGGTCAGTATCTGTTTTACCGCTTCCTGAATTCCCACTGTTTTTCCGCCTTCATTTTGCCCGTTTGCGTTTGCGCGGCAAACTCCGCAATAAACCGCTTTGCTCCCGGCTCAATACGCGAGAGAAACGGTTTCGGATACACGCCAAGCGCAACTATTATAGCCGCCATTGGCAAAATCACTCCAATCTCCCGCAGGGTCAAATCGGTCAGTTTTTTGTTTTGCTCTTTCTCCACGGGCCCGAAAAACACCTTTTGAACGGCTTTAAGCATGTAAACCGCTCCAAGCACTATGCCCGTTGCGGCAAGGCCCGCGCTCAAATAACTCTCCCTGAAAGCGCCTAAAAGCACCAGAAACTCCCCCACAAATCCGCTCAGCAGAGGGAGGCCTGCGGACGCGAGCGAAAACAGTATGAAAAACGCCGCAAACACGGGCATCACAGCCGCCACGCCGCCGAAATCTGCTATCTTTTTTGAGTGCCTTCTCTCATACATCATTCCCACCATCATAAACAGCGAGCCGGTTGAAACCCCGTGGGCGAGCATGTGAAAAACCGCGCCTTCAACCCCCTGAATGTTGGGCAGGGTAAAGCCGAGGACGATTATGCCCATGTGGCTCACGCTTGAGTAGGCGACCAGTTTTTTCAGGTCTTTCTGGGAGAACGCCACCATTGCGCCGTAAATAATTCCCACAATTGCGGCGGCGGAAAGAAACGGCATAAACGCCGCCGAGGCGTCCGGAAAGAAGGGAAACAGCATACGCAGAATTCCGTAAACGCCGAGTTTGAGCAGTATTCCCGCAAGGATAACGCTGCCCGCCGTGGGCGCTTCCACGTGCGCGTCCGGCAGCCATGTGTGAAACGGAATGACTGGAACTTTGATTGCAAAAGCAAGAAAAAACGCCGCGAACAACAGCCCCTGAGGGCTTAAAAATCCGTCAAAAGCGGTTGTTACGGCCACCAGGTCTTCAATCGCCATTGACGGCGAGCCAAACTGTTCCACCCGCGCGGCGTAAAGGTAAAAGATTGCTCCGAGCATAAGCGCGCTTCCAAAAGCCGTATAAAGGAAAAACTTTACCGCCGCATATACTCTCCGCTCCGTTCCCCACACGCCTATCAGAAAATACATCGGGATAAGCGCCGCCTCCCAGAAGAGGAAAAACAGAATCATGTCGGTCGCCGCGAGTGTGCCGACAACCGCCGTCTCTATTATCAGAATGAGCGAGAAGAACTCTTTGGTTTTTCTTTCCGCTATGTTCCATGAACTCAAGATCGCAAAAGGCGTAAGGAAGGTTGTGAGCATAACCAGCGTTAAGCTGAGCCAGTCCACGCCGAGGCCGTAGGCAACCCCCAACTCCGGCATCCATTCCGCGCTTTGTGTGAACTGCATTCCGCCGCCCGGTTCAAAGTTGGTGAAAAGCGGGACTGACGCAAGAAAAACCAGCACGCTCAAGCCGAAGGCGGTTTTTTTGAATGTTTCATCGGACAGGCGGAATATCAGTCCTAAGAGCGCGAGGGCGCACACACCGGCAAGCGGCAGGAATGTAATGAGGGTAAGGTTTCCCTCTGTGGCGGTTGCGAGGTATGACAAAACTGAAAAGGGAGTTTACAGAAAGCGGGGGGTAACTCAAGCGGGAGAAAGGAGGTTGGTTTTCACCATCCGTAGGTTGCGCCGAAGCGACCGCCCAGTTTGGTTCCGCTACTTCCCCAGCCCACGCCGGTATTGAACCGCCACCTCTTGTTGATGCGTAATCCTAAAGATAAAGCCGCAGCGTATTCTTTATTATAGGTTGCGGAACCGAGAGACACGCTCATTCTCTCGCCCGGCAAGAGAGACGACTGCATTGCCATTGACATGGCAATGCCGGCGGAAAGGTCTTTTTCCAACCCTTCCACGCGCCGGTCTAAGCCGGACAGGGTGCTGAAAGGCAAAGTGCTCAGACGCACCGTGCCGTCAACATTTGTATCCTGCACAACTAACTGGCGGTCAGCCTCAGTGTTTGGCGCATCCATGCGGCCTGAGCCGATTGTCGGCGCCGCACGATAACCGCCGTTCCCCGCCAATCCGCCATTGGTGTCACGGTCAGCCGCAACATCCGCCTCGCTACGCAACACTCCCTGTTGTATGCGCCCTACTATGCTGTCGGCGTGCGGGGTGTTGGAGTCAATGTCATTATCGCCGGGGCTGGCAACCGAGGGGTCGCCGTATAAGGCCCGGAACAGGTATGTCAGCCGTTGGTTGCCGCTCACTTGGCCGGGGTCCAGTTCATTGAACTCTCCCAAGCTGGTGTTGACCGGATTGCCCTCGGCATCCACCAGAGGACTGTTGGAGCGGGATAAAGCCGCCACCAGCGATGCCACCTGAGCGCGCACGCTGTCTCCCGTCAAGATAATCTCACCGGTTTCAGCGTTAATTTTTATACTGAGTTGCCCCTCTTCATCCGGCATAACCGGATCCACGGCTGAAACGGCTTCATTCACACGCCACGCCATAAGTTCAGCGCTGTTTGCCGAGCCGATTACGTCTTGTATGTAATTGATGCGCGCGTGTGCGCTACCGTTGGAATTGCGCATATCGGTTTGTGTGCCGAGGTCGGCGCGCAGAGCATTGTCGGCATTGGCGCGGGACTCGGTTTCAACTCTTAACGCCCTGTCAATTGCCCTGTCAATCGTTCCGCCTTCCGTTGCCGCATTGGTAATTATATCTCCAACGGCATCGGCGCTTATGCCGTCTCCGGTAATGCCTGAAAGTTCACTCAAGTCGTAAGCGCCTATCCGCACATTCCTTACTGAGGAGTTGCCGATGCGGATTTGTCCGCCGGTGGCGAGCACATTGCGCCCGATTGCTATTGCGTCCGTGCCGGTCGCGTTTGAGCCCGTCCCAATGGCAACGGCGCCACCCCTGCCGTTTGCAAAAGCCCTTGCGCCTAACGCTATTGAATAATCATCCGCCCTCGCAAACGCGCCGAGAGCTGTTGCTTCCTGTCTTGCAAATGCGTCGCGTCCGAGGGCCGTTGCGCTATATTCAACCGCGCACGCGCTATGACCGACAGCCGTTGAATTTAGTCCGTCCGCCCTCGCAAACTGGCCGACAGCCGTTGAATTTTCTTTCGCAAAAGCCCTCGCGCCGACAGCCGTTGCATTGTTCCCTCTGGCCCCCGCCGAAAAACCAATGGCTGTTGAAGAATTTCCTGTAACAATTGTGCTTGCGCCGATGGCAGTTGAATCGTGTCCCTGCGTGCGTGCAAACGCGCCGAAAGCGGATGAATTGAGCCACACCGCCGCATTAGTAGTGTCCGGGCCGGGGGTGGAAGGGTGGCCTCCGCCCATGTCGGTTGCCCCGTTTTCTGCCCCGTTTCCGCTGTAATCTGCTTTGGCAAAATCCGCCGGAATTAATAAACAGAGAATCGCCCCAAGGACGGTCAGGGCTCTCTTCGTCTCGCGCCTAACGCTGGTGTAAAGTGGATTCATCTGACCAAGTTGCCCGCTAATTAAGCGACAACTTCGAAAAGTCTAAAGGGATAGTTTTGCTGTTGTCAAGGGGAGGCAGAAGATTGTTAACGCTTCTTCATCAACAGTAGCCATCGGCGGTGGACTCAAAACGGCGGCATTTAATAACCTTCATGTTCCCCCCTCCCTTTGAAACTCCCGACCAATTCATAATAATTACACCCATGCCTTTTGACTACAAAGCCCTCTGCGCCTCGTGGAAGTGGAACATTCCCCGCAAGTTTAACGCGGGCGTTGACTGCGCGGACAGGAACGCCTCAAATCCCGACCTTGCAAACAGAACCGCCCTTATATGGGAGGGCGGGGACGGGGAGGTGAAACGGTTCAGTTTTTCAGACCTGAAAACGGAGACAAATAAAATCGCAAACATATTTCTCGCCTCCGGCGTTAAACGCGGCGACAGGGTGATGGTTATGTTGGACAACGTTCCGGAATTTCCGTTTTCATTTCTTGCGGCGATGAAAATCGGCGCGATTCCAATTCCGGCGAGCGCAATGCTTACCCGTCATGAGGTTTCCCACATACTTGCGGACAGCGGCGCGAAGGCGCTTGTAACCTCTCCGGAAATTTACGGGCGGGTCGGGGAGGCGGCGGCCGGTTTGAGCGCGGTTTGGACGACCGGCGGGAAAGCGCCCGCCGGTTGCGCGGATATTGACAATCTGACGGAAAATGCCCCCGCCGAACTCACGCCCGCAAACACTTCCGCCGAAGACATCGCTTATCTGTGCTACACATCGGGAACAACCGGCGAGCCCAAGGGGGTTGCACACGCGCACAGGGCGGCCATAGGGCGCGACCCGGCGGCGGTGTTCTGGCTTGGGGCGCGCTCCCGCCCACGGGTTTTTCACGCGGGGAAACTCAACTGGACATACACCCTCGGAGCCGGATGCCTTGACGCATGGCGGCACGGATGCTCATCGGTGCTTTACGGCGGGGCATACAATCCGCGCATTATGTTTGACCTGATAAAAAAACACCGCGTTGATGTGTTTATGGCCGTGCCGACGGTTTTCCGGCAGATGGCGAGAGACGCGGCAAGCGGCCCGCCTCCCGATGTTTCGGGGCTGACCCATTGCCTCAGCGCGGGCGAGCATCTGACCCCCGAACTTTTTTCAGTCTGGAAAGATAATTTCGGCGTTGACATACGCGAAGGGCTGGGGATGAGCGAGTTCAGTTATTACATATCAAACATGGAGGGGATGGGTATCAGGCCCGGCTCTCCGGGAATGCCGCAGCCGGGGCGAAAATGTTTTCTTGTCGACCCCGAAAGCGGAGAGCCGGTTCGCGGCGGCGGGGAAGGGGTTTTGTGCTCATCGCCCGGCGACCCCGGAATTATGCTCGGCTACTGGAACCGCCCCGCTGAGACGCGCGAAATGTTTTCGCGCAAGGGGGATTTTATTAGCGGCGACTATTTTACGGCGGACGATGAGGGCTACCTGTGGCCGCTTGGCAGAAAAGACGACATGATAAACAGTTTCGGTTACAGGATTTCACCCTTTGAAATTGAGGCCGCGCTGTCAAAGCACCCGAAAGTGGCGGACTGCGCGGCGGCGGGGATTGAGGCGGGCGAAGGAAAGGTTATCGCGGCGGCGTTTGTCGTTCCCTCCCCCGGCGGGCATGACGGGGAAACTCTGAAAAAAGAGATATTGGATTTCCTCTCCGCCCGCCTTGCGCATTACAAGATTCCCAAAGAGGTTTTCATCACCGGCGCGATACCGCGCACGAAAAACGGAAAGAAAAAACGCGGCGAACTGCGCGGGTTGCACGGCGGCGCGGTCTGATTAACCGTAGGCCGCGCAGGTAACTTTCATCACCTCCACATTGCTCTGCTTGCCCACCGCCCCGGGAACTATGATGGGCAGGCTGACGCCCGCCTCCCTGTGGGCTTCAAGCCGCTCGCGGCAGCGCTCTGCGGAGCCCACAAGCGCCACCGCGTCAATCAGTTCATCGGTAAACGCCTCGTGCGGTTTTTCTCCCCCTTTGATTTTTTCAACCACTTCGCCGTGGCCGATGTTGGTGATGAGACGCTGATAAAAGGGAAACCGCGCGTAGCCGGAAAGCCCGAATTTCGCCGCCTTTACGGCGTCATCAAAACTGTCTGAAATGAAAGACGGAATGCCGTTTGTAATTTCAACCGCAGACGGGTCTCTCCCCGCCTCCTTTGCGCCCTCCGCAACCCGCTCCTTCAATTGCCTGACATATTCCGGCGGAGACATGTAGGGCATCAGCCCGTCCGCCGCCCTTCCCGCCAACTGCGCCGCAGAGTTTGTAAGCCCCGCTATGTGGACGGGAATGCGGGGCAGTTCGCGCTTGATTGTCAGCAGTTCCGAGGAGCCGTCAAGTATGGGCCTTATCTGCGCTATGTAGTCCTCCATTGACTCAACTGGATTTCCCATGTCTATGCCGAATTTGTCGTTGACCGGCTTGTGGCTCACTCCCAGCCCCAATATCATCCTGCCGCCGGAAACCTCCTGAACGGTCAGAGCCTCGGCGGCGCAAATAACCGGCTTGCGCATAAAGATATTTGTGATCCATGTGCCGACCTTGATTGAGGATGTGGCTTCGGCAAACACCTGAGCGTTTGAGATGGCGCTGTAAGGCGGCACTTCGGGCGAGAAAATCGCTTCAAACCCCGCCCCCTCCGCCTCGCGGGCGAGAGCCCTCAAATCCTCAACTCCGCATCCCCACACCGGTGAAATAGTTGCAACACGCGCCATTGTCTTCTCCTTTATGCGGGCTTTGCCGCCCGTTGTTGAAAGTCAGTCTAACGGCGAGCCCCGCTTTTGACAACTCCCCGCGCGGCATTATAATAGCGGTATGAAAAACCGGACGGGCGCAGAGATTTACATAGCGGGCATTTTTGTTCTGGTCGGCTCAATACTGTTTATCGCCGCGCTTACGCATGTTTTTTTGAACCCATGATGAACATCATAGGAGAAGTTCAATAGCGACTGTTTCCGTTTACGGAAGGAAGTCCGGGCTTACCAGCAGAGAAGTCAGGCTGGTTCTCAAACTGTATGATAAAAATCTGAATCCCGGGCGGGTTATGACGCCGGAGTTCGGCGCGTCCCTGTGCTCGGCGGTTTCCGCCGCAAAGAGGCCCGTCTCCGCCCTTGTCAACGGGAAAGGCGGGGTCTGCGCCGTGTTTCTCGGAGACGGTTGCGATGCGGAAATATCCGCCTTTTTCAAAAAACGCCGCGACACGGCAAAGGCGGTGAGGAACTACAGGCTCATCCGCGCCCGCGCCGACGGGCGGGGGCTTACGGAAAATGACAGGTTCACCCTTATCAACGAGCGGCTTGAAATGGTGGGCGTCATAACAATGCCGGGCGGCCCCCGGGGCCATGCGGGTTTTGAGTTTGCCCGCCCCTCTCCCGGCCCGGACAGATGTGAAACCGTCCGCTTTCCGGATTACAGAGCCGTGAGGGTTGATTCGCAGACCGCCCTTGCCGTTCCGGAGGCGGCGCGCCCCGCCGCCCCGCGAGGCCGGGATTGTGTTTTTCTTGCGGGAGCCTCGCGCGGGACGCAGGCCGGGGCGGCGGCCTCGCTTGAGGAACTTGAGCGGCTTGCGGTGTCTGCGGGAAAACAGGTTGCCGGGCGGCGCATCCATATGCTCCGTCCCTCCAAAAGGACGGGCAACACCGTTTTGGGAGAGGCGAACCTCTCCGACCTTCTTCTGCTTGCAAGGCATGAGGGGGCGGGGGCGGTAATTTTTGACACCGAATTGAAACCGGCGGAAATTTCCGAGATACAAAGCCGCACTGACATGAAAATTATTGACAGGACGCAACTGATTCTTGAAATTTTCTCATCCCGGGCGTCCTCAAAAGAGGGAAGGCTTCAGGTCAAACTCGCCGAATTGAAATACGCCCTTCCCCGCCTTGCGGGAAGCGGGGCGCTGATGTCAAACCCCGGAGCCGGTATAGGAACAAGGGGCCCCGGAGAGAAACGCTTGGAAAAAGAGAGAAGGGGCCTGCGGAAGCGGATAAAAGACCTTGAGCGGCAAATG
This sequence comes from Candidatus Dadabacteria bacterium, assembly GCA_026708565.1. NCBI lineage: Bacteria > Pseudomonadati > Thermodesulfobacteriota > Candidatus Dadabacteria > Candidatus Dadabacteria bacterium. Next base: position 20,726 of record JAPOUR010000032.1, on the reverse strand, counting down.
GAGGGCATATCGGCGAGAAGGGAGCGCACAAAGACCCGCCGCATAAAAGACGGCAACTCGCGGGCGGTTTCCCTTGTGGGCTATACAAATGCGGGAAAATCCACCCTGTTTGCCGCCCTGACCAAAGCCCCCGCCGATGCGGCGGACAAAATGTTCACCACCCTCGCCACAAAGACCCGCCGCCTTTACCGCCCGGCGCGCTCCCCTGTTCTCCTCACAGACACGGTGGGTTTTATCAAAGACCTGCCGGACGACCTGAGAATGGCTTTCAGGGCGACCCTTGAGGAGATTGGCGGCGCGGGCCTGCTTGTTCATGTGGCGGACGCGGGCGACCCGGTTGTGGAAGACAAAATAACGGCGGTTGAAAATGTTATCGGCCTTATGGGGTTTGGCGACATTCCCCGGCTGCTTGCTTTCAACAAGACCGACACGGCCCCGCCCGGCAGAATAAAAGACCTTTCTTTGATATACCGCGGCGCGGTTTTTGTGTCCGCAAAAATGCGCGACAACCTTGAGGCGCTCACAGGCCGTGTTGATTTTATGCTTGGCGGACAGCATACTTCCCGGCGCGATTCGGGGAGGATTGAACATGATTTCATACACGAGAATGCTGGAGCACCTGACGGATATCATCCGGATAGACAGCGAGTCACGTTGTGAGAGGGATGTCGCGCTGGTTCTGGAAAAGCAGATGCGGGAACTCGGCGCGGACTGCTCTTACGATGACTGCGGAGAAAAAGTCGGCGGCGACACCGGAAACCTGATTGTGAAGATAAGGGGCAACACAAGCGCCCCTCCCCTTCTTCTTTCCGCCCACATGGACACGGTCGCGCCGGGCAGGGGCATAAACCCGCGCGTGGAAGACGGCTTTCTCAGAAGCGGCGGCGACACCATTTTGGGCAGCGATGACAAAAGCGGCGTCTCGGTGATTGTTGAGGTCGCGCGCTCCCTCAAAGAGAACGCCCTTCCCCACGGCGACATTGAGATAGCGTTCACAATATGCGAAGAGGTCGGCCTACTGGGGGCAAAGCATATTGACCCTTCGCTGTTTGAGTCCGCCGAGGGAATAGTTCTTGACAGCAGCACACCGGAGCGGCTTGTTGTCAAATGCCCCGCCTCCGACATGATGAATGTGGAAATAAAGGGCGTTGAGGCGCACGCCGGCCTGTGCCCGGAGGACGGCGTAAGCGCCATAGAAATTGCGGCGGACGCCATATCAGGGATGAAACTGGGAAGGATAGACTTTGAGACCACCGCCAATGTGGGGAAGATATCGGGCGGAACGGCAATCAACATAATTCCGGGTTCCGTGTCCCTTTTGTGCGAGGCAAGAAGCCACAATGAGGAAAAACTCGCAAAGCAGATGGACCACATGGAGGAGCGCTTTATCGCCGCATCGGCAAAGGCGCGCGGGGGCAAACCGGATGTGAAGATAACGCGCGAGCCCATTTATCCGCTGATGGATGTGTCCGAATCCTCCCGTATTGCAAAAATGGTGGAGAGTGTCGCGCGCGAAACGGGTTTTCCGGTGGTTTTTCACACAAGCGGCGGCGGGTGCGACGCCAATTTCTTCAACCGCAAGGGCATAGAGTGCGTCAATCTCGGAACGGGCATGTATGAACTCCACACGGTTAATGAGCATCTTGTTATTGAGGAATTCAACAGGTGCGCGGACATAGTTTTAGGAACAGTTCTGGAAAATGTCGGGGCAAAACAGGCAAATTAGAAAAGCCCTGATACTTGTTGACCACGGCAGCACGGTTGATGAGGCAAACCGGCTGCTCGCCCTTGTCGCGCAAAGGATAGAGGCGAGAAATACGGACTTTGACATGGTTGAGCACTGCCATATGGAGTTAGCCCCCCCGACAATGGAGGATGCGTTTGCAAAATGCGCGGAAATGGGGGCGGAAGAGGTGGTGGTTCACCCCTACTTTCTCGTTCCCGGAAAACATTCGGGCTTTGACATTCCCTCAATGGCGCGGGCGGCGGCGCGGAAATTCCCCGGCCTCAGGCACACCGTTACCGACCCGCTCGGCATACACGAAAAAATTGTGGATGTTGTTCTGGAGCGCGTTTCGGGCGGAAAGTAACGTTCGCCCGCGCTACGGGCATTCAACGGTTTTTGAAAGGGTCAAATGTTTGGCGTGCCTGTTTTGCCATTTTCTTTTTTGATGGTTTCTTGAAAATACGGACGCTTTTTTTGTTCCGCAGTAAAATGCGAGAAAGCGGGATTCCGGCTGCTTAAAACCTTTCAGTTCGGGGCGTATGGAGGATATGTGAACAAAAACCGTCCCGTTCAGGTTTTCTTTTTTCGTAACCGTGCGCGGGAAAAAATGCGGGATGTGAAGATGACCCGAAAGCCAGAGGGCAACTTTTTCTTTTTTAAGCGTTTCGGTGAAACGTTCCGAGCGCTCTATCCGGCGGGCTTCCATCCCGGAAAGGGCTATTGAGCTTCCCTCAAGCGGCGCGTGGGTTACGGTGACTATTATTTTGTCCCGGTTGTTTTCAACGGTTTCCCTCCACCACTCAAAAGTTTTGTCGCTTATGAAGGTTGATTTGGTTTCTTTCTCGTCCGATATGAGGATGAAAAGAATGTTTCCGCGCAGGACGGCCCTGTGAAATTTGCCGATCTTTTTCCTGAAGAGCGCGCCGCCGTCCGGTTTGTTGTCATGATTGCCCGCGATCTCGTTCCACGATTTAATATACGATTTTGACCGCGCCGCGAGATACCAGTCAAAAACCTCTTCGCTTGGGCGGTCTGCAATGTCTCCGGCGACAAGGGCCATGTGAACATTCCTCGTGTTCCGGTTCATGTCGTCAACGGCGTTTTCAAAAACCCTCCTGTGCGAGAGGTGTATGGGCTGGGTGTCGGCAAGCGCCCACACCTTGAAGACATCCTCCCTGTCAAATATGCCGGTGGGAAACGGTTTGCCCGCGCATGACGAAAACACAAGCGGGGCGAGAAGTATCAGCGGGAAGAGCAGACGCATCCTTTGGCTTTTTCTCCGGAAACCGAGTTTATCCGCACTTTCAGATTGACGCCCGGCTTCAGGTTCGGGTCTGAAACCGCGACCGGTATGTAGTTGTCCGTCATGCAGATTGACCGGGTTTCAGATATTGCCGGAAGGGTTCTGCCTATGAAACTCCTGTAGAATTCGTGTTTTTTCTTCGCCCCCAGTTCGCGCATTTCAAGGCTTCTCGCCTTTTTCACTTCATCAGGCACGGGGTCTTTCATAATGCTTGCCGATGTGTATTTTCTCGGTGAATACGGAAAAACATGAAAATAGGTCAGCGCAGAGTCGCGGGCGATTTTCACGGTGTTGCGGAAGCGGTCATCGGTTTCTCCGGGAAATCCGACCATTATGTCCGTTCCTATGGAGGCGTCCGGCATGGTTTGCCTGATTGAGTTCACGCAGTCCGCAAACTCTCCCGGCCCGTAACGGCGTCTCATCTTTTTCAGTATGCCGGCGTCTCCGCTTTGGAGTGATATGTGAAAACTCTCGCATACTGATTCCGCCGCGCCGCAAAACTTTATCAATTCCTCGCCGGTGTCCGCCGGGTCAAGGGAGCTGAGGCGAATTTTTGGCGCGGGCCGGGGTGAATCTTCAATTTGAGCGAGGACGGACACAAGAGAACTGCCGATGTCCGTCCCGTAACCGGCAAGGTGTATTCCCGTCAGCACGGCCTCCCGGTATCCGTTTTGGTAAAGAACCTCAAGCCGCCTGACCACCTCGTCGGGCGGCAGACTTCTTGACCTTCCCCGCGCGCGCGGGATTATGCAAAATGAGCATGCGTAGTTGCATCCGTCCTGAATTTTCAGAAAAGCCCGCGTCCGCTCCGGAAAGGCGCTTATGCCCGGCGATTCAAACTTTCTTTTTTTGTCGGCAAACAGGTCGGACACAAAAATCCGCGCCGCGGTCTGCGGGTTTCCCTTCCTCACAATCTCCGCCAGAGCGGGAAACTTGTGGGAGTTTCCCACCACATAGTCAACGCATTTCAGGGAGGAGATTTCTTCGGGCGACACCTGGGCGTAGCAGCCGGTCATCACCACCACACCGGAGGGGTTGGATTTTTTTGCGCGGCGCGCGTAGTTTCTCGCCTCCGAGTCCGCCTTGCCGGTTACGGTGCAGGTGTCAATAATATAAACGTCCGCCCTGTCCGAAAACCGTTTGTTAATTTCATATCCGCTCCCCGGTAGCCGTGACAGCATGGCGGCGGTGTCATACTGGTTTGCCTTGCATCCGAGGGTAACCACCGAGACGGTTTTTTTTCGCAACTGTTCCATACGAAAAATTTTCAAACGGGCAGCGCCTTTTTTATCCAGCCGCCGCCAAGCACTTCGCCCTTGTCATAAAACACAACGGCCTGCCCCGGAGTTACCGCCCTCTGGGGGTCTGCGAATGTTACCGCCGCCGCATCGCCGTTTATTTCAATGACCGCGTCCTCCTCCCTGTGCCTGTGCCTTATTTTCGCGCGGACGCGGCTTTTTCCGGGCGGAGCGCTTTTCACCCATGACAGCCCTTCCGCCACAAGCCCTCCGCTGTAGAGGTCCCGCTCGCTTCCGACCACGACCCTGTTTTTTTCCGCATTTATTTCCACCACATATTTGGGGTTGCTTTCGCTGTCCGTTGTCGGTATTCCGAGGCCCTTTCTCTGCCCGACCGTGTATGAATGGACGCCCTTGTGGCCGCCTATTTTATTGCCGCCGGTGTCAACCATGTCGCCCTCCGGCGCGAGGTTTCCGCCGGTTTTCATGCGGAGAAAGTTTCTGTAGTCCCCTCCGGTCAGAAAGCACACTCCCATGCTTTCCGGTTTTTCCGCCACATCAAGCCCGAAGGCGCGCGCTTTTTCTCTGACTTCGGTTTTTGTGCTCTCTCCGAGCGGGAACACAAGCCGCTTGAGTTCCCGCTGCTTGAGCGTCCAGAGAAAGTATGTCTGGTCTTTTCCGTCATCAACGCCCTTAAAAAGCGCCCTGCCCCCGCTTTCATTTTTCACTTGCGCGTAGTGTCCGGTGGCAAGCGCGTCCGCGCCGAGTTCTCTTGCTCGCCGGAGCAGCAGGTCAAACTTCATAAACTGGTTGCAAAGGGTGCACGGAACGGGGGTTTGCCCGGACTTGTAGTTGTCAATAAAATCGGAGACCACCGTTTTTTTAAACGGCTCCATATAGTTGGCGACATAGTGCGGTATGCCGATCTGCCGCGCAACATTTCTTGCGTCTCTCACTTCGTCCGCCGAGCAACAGCCGCCGGAGGACTCTCCGTAGTCCCACAGTTGCATGGTTATTCCGATGACCTCGTGCCCTTTATCTTTGAGCATGGCGGCGACTGTGGATGAGTCCACCCCTCCGCTCATGGCGACAACAACGCGGCTTTTTGTTTTCAAAAATTCCATTTCCGGCAATGTTCCGTCTTTTTCGGGGTGACTGGACTTGAACCAGCGACCTCTGCGTCCCGAACGCAACGCTCTACCAATCTGAGCTACACCCCGTTTTGACGGATTGAATAATAACGGATTTGTCCGCAAACAAAACTCCCCCCTGCCTGTCATTCCGAGTAAGCCGTAGGGGCGGGGTATAAAAAGGCGGCTCCCGAAAGAGCCGCCTTTTTTATGAACCGTTGAGCAACGCCATTACTTGAACTGGATGTCAAACCCCGTTTTGAACGCCTTCTCATCAAACCCCGTATCGGCCGCCCCGCTCAGATGGAATTGTATCCGGTCGGTCAGGCGGACACCCGCGCTTACTCCGATGCCGAATTCGCCCCGGTAGCCGGAACTTGTCATGCCGAACCTTGCCCGTGAGTCTTTCTCAACGGGCAGAAATTGTTGAGCCATTGCCATGGCGATACCCTTGCGGTATTCCTCCCGTGATTTACCGATGTCGTAGCGGTTTTTATTGATACGCGCATGGGCGCTTGCGGTTTCGCTGTGGCTTGCGGTGTCGGTGTAGGTGCCGATTGCGGCGTTTAGTGCGGCGATGTCGTATGCGCCGATACGCACCCCCTGCACATGGTTTCTGCCTATTGCAATGTTCTCTCCGCCTACAACAACACCGTGCCCGATGGCAATTCCGCCTTCTCCTTCTGCCGATGCATCCGCTCCTATAGCCACTGAGTTAGTTGCCGCTGTTGCGCCGTAGCCGTAAGCCGACCCGTTTACGCCCACTTGTATAGTCCCCTCGGAATTTGTGGAGCGGCGGGAATGATCTACTTCTATACCGCCAGCCTGAGCAATCGGACTTTTCGCCTTTGCCTCCGCTCCTCTGACACCAGCGGAAGCACCATCAACCTCGCTTTGAATCGGGGGGCGCGGCGGTTCGGGGATACGGGGAGGCGACTCTTGTGGTAACTGGTCTCCCAACAAGTTAAAAAGGTTATAAGCCCCAATCCGCACATCGGACTGATTTACATTGCCAATGCGGATTTGCCCATGAGAGTATCTGCTCTCACCGGCGGTTACATCACGACCTATGGCTATTGCATCGTTGTATGTTGCTCGCGCGCTCCGTCCTATGGCGATTGCGCCGGTAGCAGGATACACGGTTAAAGAACCGGCAAACGCATGTCGCCCTATGGCGATACCGCCATCTTTGTTCACTATTGCGTCCGCTCCAATTGCAACGGCGTCAAGTGCGGTTACACGAGCCAAGTGACCAATGGCAACGCTGTCACGCTCAGACGCAGAAGCCCCCTTGCCTACCACCGATGAGTTTGCACCAAGCGTTTGCGCTCCGTGCCCGATGGCAACTGCATTACCAAGAGTTGATTTCGCGCTCTGACCGACAACGGTTGACCTTACACCTATGGCATTCGTCCCCTGTCCCACCGCCGTTGCGCCGTTGGCAGTCGCATACGCAAACTGACCTACCGCCGTTGCGCCGTCTCCACTTGCCCGTGTGTTGTGACCCACCGCCGTTGAACTGACCCCCAGCGCCGTTGCAATCCGCCCGATTGCCGTTGTATCATCCCTGCTTGCATTGGCAGACTGTCCAAACGCCGTTGCCCTGAGCCCGGTCGCCGTGGCTCCCTGACCCACCGCCGTTGTGTTATTCTTGGTTGCTTTCGCCCCCTGCCCTAAGGCGGTTGAGTATATGCCCAACGCTTGAGCCGCCTGTCCTGTCGCGGTGGAGTCCTCACCGGTTGCCTGTGCGTATTGCCCTACTGCTGTTGAGGCGCTACCGGTTGCTTGAGCCGCCTGTCCTATCGCGGTGGAGTCTTCACCGCTTGCCAGTCCGTCCCGTCCCAAAGATGTTGAATTGGCTCCGGTTGCCCGTGCGTATTGCCCCACTGCTGTTGTAGAGTTGCGGGTTGCTTCCGCCCCCTGTCCTACGGCGGTTGAGTCTCTGCCCAACGCTTGAGCCACCTGTCCTATCGCGGTGGAGCGCACTCTGTTTGCCTGTGCCTTCTGCCCCAAAGATGTTGACCTGTCTCTGCTTGCCCGCGCGTATTGCCCCACTGCTGTTGTTGCTACACCGCTTGCCAGGGCTTCTTGCCCCAAAGATGTTGAATTGGCTCCGCTTGCCTGTGCGAAGTGCCCTAAAGATGTTGTTTTGATACCGATCGCACTCGCCCATGTTCCAATAGCCGTTGACCTTCTACCGTGCGCCTTTGCAAGATATCCCAGAGATGTTGAAAATTGATCCATTGCCCTCGCCCCATGTCCCACAGCTGTTGAGGATTCACCGGACGCTCGCGAACCCCGCCCCAAAGCCGTTGAGGCCCCACCGTTGGCAACCGCCGCCTGACCCAGCGCCGTTGCGCCCTGCGCGTTTGCGGTCGCTCCATAACCAAACGCCGCAGAATTGTCTCCGCTCGCAACGGCGTTTTCACAATAGGCAGTCGATTGAAATCCGGTTGCTATTGCGCTTCCACAACCCCCTCCACCGCTTGCAAAATCGGCAAGGTTGTATTTCCCGATTCTGACATCGGCAAAAGAGGCGTCACCGATTTGTATCTGGTCATCTCCGGCTGTTATACCGCGCCCAATTGCTATTGCATCCGTGTCGGTGGCTTGCGAACCCACGCCGACCGCAATGGCTCCCGTTGCCGTGGCTTGCGCTCTCTGACCTAAAACGATGGAATTGTGACCGCTTGCCCTTGCCCCATGTCCCAAAGATGTTGAATTCCGCCCGGATGCAAATGAATCTTGACCCACAGCCGTTGAGTGCCTATTGGTCGCTCGCGACCATGCTCCGATTGCCGTTGCTTTGTGAGCATTTCCCATAGCCATCCATCCCAGTGCTGTTGACTGTTCTCCGCTTGCCCTTGCTGTCTGTCCCAGCGCCGTTGAGTATTGCCCGCTTGCCCTTGCTCCATGCCCCAAAGCGGTGGAACTGTCTCCGCTTGCGTTTGCTTCATAACCAAACGCCGCAGAATTGTCTCCGGTTGCAAAGGCTCTTCCGCAAGCAGTTGATTGAAATCCGGTTGCAATTGCATTTTCACAACTGCTACCATCGGTTAAAAACTCAGCAAGGTTGTATCTCCCGATTCTGACATCGGCAAAAGAGGCGTTACCGATTTGTATCTGGTCCTCTCCGGCTGTTATACCGCGCCCGATTGCTACTGCGTCCGTGTCGGTGGCTTGCGCCCCCTTGCCAACCGCAATTGCTCCTGTTGCTGTTACGGTTGCTTGAGCCGCCTGTCCTATCGCGGTGGAGTCTTCACCGCTTGCCAGTCCGTCCCGTCCCAAAGATGTTGAATTGGCTCCGGTTGCCCGTGCGTATTGCCCCACTGCTGTTGTAGAGTTGCGGGTTGCTTCCGCCCCCTGTCCTACGGCGGTTGAGTCTCTGCCCAACGCTTGAGCCACCTGTCCTATCGCGGTGGAGCGCACTCTGTTTGCCTGTGCCTTCTGCCCCAAAGATGTTGACCTGTCTCTGCTTGCCCGCGCGTATTGCCCCACTGCTGTTGTTGCTACACCGCTTGCCAGGGCTTCTTGCCCCAAAGATGTTGAATTGGCTCCGCTTGCCTGTGCGAAGTGCCCTAAAGATGTTGTTTTGATACCGATCGCACTCGCCCATGTTCCAATAGCCGTTGACCTTCTACCGTGCGCCTTTGCAAGATATCCCAGAGATGTTGAAAATTGATCCATTGCCCTCGCCCCATGTCCCACAGCTGTTGAGGATTCACCGGACGCTCGCGAACCCCGCCCCAAAGCCGTTGAGGCCCCACCGTTGGCAACCGCCGCCTGACCCAGCGCCGTTGCGCCCTGCGCGTTTGCGGTCGCTCCATAACCAAACGCCGCAGAATTGTCTCCGCTCGCAACGGCGTTTTCACAATAGGCAGTCGATTGAAATCCGGTTGCTATTGCGCTTCCACAACCCCCTCCACCGCTTGCAAAATCGGCAAGGTTGTATTTCCCGATTCTGACATCGGCAAAAGAGGCGTCACCGATTTGTATCTGGTCGTCTCCGGCTGTTATACCGCGCCCGATTGCTATTGCATCCGTGCCGGTGGCTTGTGCTCCCTGACCCAAAGCAATGGAATTGTGACCGCTTGCCCTTGCCACATGTCCCAAAGCAGTTGAATTCCGCCCGGATGCCACTGAATCTTGACCCACAGCCGTTGAGTGCTTTTCAATCGCTCGCGACCATGCTCCGATTGCCGTTGCCATGTGAGCACTTCCCGTAGCCATCCATCCCAACGCTGTTGACTGTTCTCCGCTTGCGGCTGACATCTGTCCCAACGCTGTTGACTGTTCTCCGCTTGCGGTTGCTATCTGTCCCAGCGCCGTTGACTGTGGCCCGCTTGCCGTTGCTGCCTGTCCCAGCGCCGTTGACTTTCCCCCGCTTGCGGTTGCTGACTGCCCCAACGCCGTTGACTTTTCCCCTCTTGCCGTTGCCTCAAAACCAACCGCAACCGTGCCTGCTTTACTGGCAACTGCTTTGGCTCCAAGAGCAGTTGAAGAATCACCGGCGGCATTCGCTCCCGTTCCGAGAGCGGTTGATGATCTCTTGTGCGCCCAAGCGCCCATTCCGACCGCAGTTGAGGAAAGTCCCATTGCTTGTGCCCCCTGTCCAAATGCCGATGAGTTGCCCCCGCTCGCCCGTGTATCCTGCCCGATTGCGGTTGACGCAAGTCCGGTGGCATTTGCCAGATGCCCCAATGCTGACGAAGAATCGCCTTTTGCATACGCCCCCTGCCCAAGCGCGGTTGAAGAATCACCTGCGGCGTTCGCATGCGCTCCAAGCGCAGTTGATGCTTTTTTATGCGCCCAAGTTATCTGTCCCACTGCCGTTGAGGATTCACCCGCAGCCCACGCCTTTTGCCCCAATGCGGTTGCGTTATGACCGCTTGCATTTGCCCCCTGTCCAAATGCCGATGAGTTGCCCCCGCTCGCCCGTGTATCCTGCCCGATTGCGGTTGACGCAAGTCCGGTGGCATTTGCCAGATGCCCCAATGCTGACGAAGAATCGCCTTTTGCATACGCCCCCTGCCCAAGCGCGGTTGAAGAATCACCTGCGGCATTCGCATGCGCTCCAAGCGCGGTTGACGCTTTCATATGCGCCCAAGTTGTCTGTCCCACCGCCGTTGAGGATTCACCCGCCGCCCATGCCTTTTGCCCCAATGCAGTTGCGTTATGCCCGCTCGCATTTGCCCCCTGTCCAACCGCCGCAGAATTGCCTCCGGTCGCCCGCGCCGCATGCCCCAATGCCGATGACGATACGCCAAACGCCTCCGCCCCCTGTCCCAATGCGGTTGAAGAATCTTTGGAGGCGTTTGCATACGCTCCAAGAGCCGTTGACGCCTTCTTATGCGCCCATGCTTCCTTACCTACCGCAGTTGAGTCTTCACCCTCAGCCCGTGCCATCTGCCCCAGCGCGGTTGTGCTAACACCTCTGGCGGCCGCACTCTGTCCGAATGCCGCAGAATTGCTCCCGGTCGCCTGTGCCTTATGTCCGATTGCGGTTGACGCATACCCGTTTGCGCGCGCCTCTTGCCCCAATGCCGATGATGAGTCGCTCAATGCCAGAGCCTCCTGCCCAAGCGCGGTAGAAGAATTTCCGGCGGCGTTTGCATACGCTCCAAGCGCGGTTGACGCCTTCATGTTCGCCCATGCTTCCTTACCTATCGCAGTTGACTCATTACCTATAGCCCGCGCATCCATACCTACCGCAGTTGATTCTTCACCCTCAGCCCATGCCCTCTGCCCCAGCGCGGTTGTGCTAACACCTCTGGCGGCCGCACTCTGTCCGAATGCCGCAGAATTGCTCCCGGTCGCCTGTGCCTTATGTCCGATTGCGGTTGACGCATACCCGTTTGCGCGCGCCTCTTGCCCCAATGCCGATGATGAGTCGCTCAATGCCAGAGCCTCCTGCCCAAGCGCGGTTGAGGAATCACCGGCGGCGTTTGTTTCCGTTCCCGCCGCCATTGAAAAAAGCCCTTTTGCCTGCGCCATTGCTCCAAGCGCCGTTGAACTTTCTCCGCTTGCATTTGCCAAGTAACCGAGGGAGGTGGAATCCGGCCCCTTCACATAAGCTGCCTGTCCGATTGCTGTAGAGTTTGCTTTGTCCGCTTTTGCTCCTTGACCCACAACGGTTGTGTTTACATCCAGCGCTTGAGCCGCCTGACCCAAGGCAGTGGAACTATTCCCGCCTGCCTTTGCCCTATGACCCAAAGAGATGGAACTGTCTCCGCTCGCGCTTGCTTCATAACCAAACGCGGCAGAATTGTCTCCGGTTGCAATGGCGTTTTCGCAATAGGCGGTTGATTGAAGTCCCGTTGCAATTGCGCCTTCACAACCATCACCGCCGGTTGAAGCAGTTGAAAAATCGGCAAGATTATATTTCCCGATTCTGACATCAGAAAAAGAGGCGCTACCGATTTGGATTTGATCCTCTCTGGCGGTTATACCGTGCCCGATTGCTATTGCATTCGTGTCGGTGGCTTGCGCCCCTCTGCCAACCGCAATTGCTCCTCTACCTTGTGCATTTGCAAAATATCCCAGAGATGTTGAAAATATATTCGTTGCCCTCGCCCCATCTCCCACAGCTGTTGAGGCGCCACCGGATGCTCGCGAACCAAGTCCCACAGCTGTTGAGTCGATACCGGATGCTTGCGAACCCCGCCCCAAAGCCGTTGAATTCCGCCCGGATGCTTGCGAATCATGTCCCAAAGCCGTTGAATTCCGCCCGGATGCTCGCGAATCATGTCCCACAGCCGTAGAGTTACCTATTCCTACCCTCGCATTCTCCCCAACAGCAAGCAAACCCTTTGCCACATCTTGATAGGAAGGCAACGATTGACTAACAGTTTGAAACTCACTCAAATCGTATTTGCCGATTAAAACATCGGACATACTCGAGTCACCTATACGAATCTGGCCCACTTCGGCGGACACACTATTGCCGATTGCTATAGCCCTCGCTCTGGCACTTGCCCCCCGACCTATTGCCGTTGCCCCATATCCTGCCTTTGCACCCTGACCGACGGCCGTTGAATTGCCCCCAAACGCATTTGCGCCTTGACCTATTGCCGTAGAATTGTTTCTATAAATAGTCCTTCCTTGGTCTAAAAACGGAACACCTCCCGCATTTGCACCATCACCGAAAGCCGATGAGTTATCACCTCTTGCGCTCGCACCTTCACCAACGGCGGTAGAGTTTACCCCGCTCGCGATTGCCCCCGGCCCCGCTTCATACGTCCACGCTTGCGATACCGCCCCGACAACCAGAAAAACCGCCGTCAAAAAAGTTTGTGTCAATGATTTTCTCATTGTCTTATTTCTCCTTTTGCGGCTTGACGCTCTCGGCACCGAGCCGTGTTAAAGGGGATTGTTAACAACTTCCGCCTCCAAGTCAAGAGTCCATCTCAAAAATTGTTTAACCCCCTCTGGATTCCGTGTCAGAGCACGGAATGACGGAGAGAAGGACTGGATTCCTTGTCGGAGCAAGGAATGGCAGGGGAGGAAGCAAGGAATAACAAGAAGAGAAGGCTTGAAAACCCGCCGCCTTGCGGGATACTTGCGGAGATGAATGCGCCGCGCTCACACTCAATAGGAATTTTTGATTCGGGAGTCGGCGGCCTTACCGTTGTCCGCGAAGTGGCGCGGCTTCTGCCCCTTGAAAATATCACATACCTCGGAGACACCGCCCGCCTCCCCTACGGCACAAAGTCGCGCAAAACAGTCGTCAAATACTCGCGCAAAAACGCCGGTTTCCTTGTTTCAAAAAACGTGAAATTCATAATCGCCGCATGCAACACCGCTTCCGCATATTCAATGGAGGCTCTGTCCAATGAACTGCCCGTTCCCGCCCTCGGCGTGATTGAACCGGGCGCGAAAAAAGCGGCCTCGGTAACAAAAAACGGCAGAATCGGCGTGATAGCAACCCCGTCCACCGTCAGAAGCGAAACATACCTCCGCGCCATCCGGTCGGAAAACCCCTCCCTTGATGTCGTCTCCCTGCCCTGCCCGCTGTTCGTTCCGCTTGTGGAAGAAGGAATGTGTGAAGGAGAAATTACAATAAGTATTGCGCGTAACTACCTTGAACCACTATATAAACAGGATATAGACACGCTTATTCTCGGCTGCACTCACTACTCCCTTCTGAAAAATACCGTTTCAGCCGTTATGGGCGAGAAAGTAACCCTTGTTGATTCCGCCGAAGAGACGGCAAGGGCGGCAATGGCGGTTCTGAAGCAAAACGACCTTCTTAAAAATGACGGCAAAGGGTCTGTGGAGTTTTACCTTACGGACGGCTCGGAAAGTTTTACGCAAACCGCCGGACGGTTTCTCGGCAAAGAGCCGCCGTCCGTGGATGTCGTGGATATTTGACAGTCATTCGGCAAGCGCTTTTTTCAACTCTTCGGAAAGCGGCGGCAAAACCTCAAACAGGTCTCCGCAGATGCCGTAGTCGGACTTGGCAAATATGGGGGCCTCAGGGTCTTTGTTAATTGAAACTATTACCTTTGAGGAACCCATCCCCGAAAAATGCTGAACCGACCCGGAGATTGCGATTGCCATGTAAAGATTGGGCGAAACCGCTTTCCCCGTCTGCCCGACCTGCATGTCATAAGGGCAGTATCCGGCGTCAACCGCCGCCCTTGTCGCCCCGACGGCGGCCCCTAACATGTCCGCAAGGTCGTATATGTGCTTGAAGTTGTCCTCACTGCCAAGCCCCCTTCCCCCGGATACCACCCTCTCCGCTTCGGTAAGTTCGGGACGGTCGGACGCTTTCGCCTTCATCTCAACCAGTTTGATCTTCAAATCAGCCTCCGATATGTCCACGGTTTCGCGGACGGTTTCGGGCCCGGCGGGAGACTCCTCCTCTTTGAACGAGTTCGGGCGAACGGTGGCTATTACGGTGTCGCTTCCGTGAAACTGCTGCGTTGACACCGCGCGGCTTGAGTGAGAGTAACGGCGGATTTGAAGCCCGCCGTCGGCAATCTCCATGTCCACCACCTCCATCGCCAGCCCCGACCCGGTGCGGGCGGAAACGCGCGGTATGTAGTCTTCGGAAAAAGAACTGTGCCCGACAAGCACAATCTTGGGCGAATGCTTTTTAATCAATTCCGAAAGGGCTTTTGTGTAACTGTCCGGGTTGAACTCTTTCAGGTGCGGGCTCTCAACCGCGTAAACCTTCTGAGCCCCGAACTTGCCCATCTCTTCGGGCCGGGACGATATGGAATCCGCCATTACCACCCCGCACAGTGTCGCTCCCTCAAGCCCCGGAACAAGCGCGCGCCGCGCATGGGAAAGGGCCTCAAAAGTTACTTTTCGCACGGACCCGTTCAGTTTCTGGTCCGCCACAATCCATATTTCATTGCTCATCTTTTTTCACTCCTCCTCTGTTTATGATTCAGATAACCTTCGCTTCTTCCCTCAGAAGTTTGACAATCTCCCGGGCGGATTCGGCTATCTCATCGTTTTTGACCGTTGTGTCGTCAGACCCTTTGATGATCTTCAGTTTCCTCTCTATTTCGGGAACTTCAATTTTGACGGTTTTGACCCTTGAGCCGCCCTTGCCCACATTTTCACGCGCTATGCCGAGTTCGGCAAAATTCACCTCGTCAAGGGAAACCTCCTGAACCGGCTTTTTCTTTGCCTTCATTATTCCCGGCAGAGACGCATAGCGCGGCTCGTTCATGGCGTCGGGGCATGTTACAAGCGCCGGAAGCGGAACTTCAACGATTGCGCTTCCGCCGTCAACCTCTTTGCGGCAAACCATTTTTTTCTCATCGGGTTTTATCTCCATAACCTCGCTGACAAGCGCCGCATGGGGAATTCCCAACTCTTCGGCAACCTGTATGCCCACTTGCGCGGACTCCTCGTCAATCACCTTCATTCCGGTGAAGATAAGGTCAAAGTCGGCGATCTTTTTGATTTCACCCGCAACTATCTTCGCTATGGTGTAGGGGTCTGTGTCGGCAAATCCGTCATCCTTTATGTGGACGGCGGAGGCGGCTCCCATTGCGAGCCCCTGCCTTATGGCGTCAATGGCGCGGGCTGGCCCCGCAGACACGATGACAACTTCGCCGCCGAGTTTTTCAGCCGTCTGTATGGCCTCCTCAACCGCGAACTCGTCATAGGGGTTCATTATCCATTTAATCCCCCCGGAATCTATGCAGTCTCCCGATTCGCTGACTTTGATCTTGGCCTCGGTATCCTGCGTCTGTGTTATAAAAGCCACTATTTTCATTCTCTGGTCTCCTCTCTTTGCGGTCTTTGTTTCCCAAGCCGGGAAACGGCTTGGATAAGGACGAGCCGGGGGTTATTATAGAGAATGGCCTTTTACTGTCAAGAACCCGCCGACAATGGCGCGGTGGCGGGGGGAACAGTCTCTTGAGCATAGCGGTGGGAAGCGACGAGAGCGCTCATCTTACCGATTTTGTGTTGCGGTATCTTGAGCGGCGCGGCGAGAGCGTCCGGCTGTTCGGCCCGCTTGCCGGAGAGAAGGCCGGGTGGACTGACGTGGCGGAAGCGGTCGCCCTTGAGGTGTCGCGCGGGGAGTGCGACCAGGGGATAATTTTCTGCTGGACGGGCACCGGGGTCTCAATAGCCGCAAACAAGATTCCCGGAGTCCGCGCCGCTCTGTGCGCGGACGCCAAAACCGCCGAAGGCGCAAGGAAGTGGAATGACGCAAACATCCTTGCGATAAGTTTGAGGGCAACCTCAACTCAGGTTGCCTCGGAGATATTGGACGGCTGGTTCTCCGCCTCCCCCGATGACGGCGAGAGGGAAAATATAAACAAGGTGTCGCTTCTGGAAGAGAAGTATTTTTTGAAGAGATGAACAAAGACAATTTAACCGTGGCGGTTGTCGGCGCGACCGGGGCGGTGGGGCGCGAGATACTGAGCATATTTTCCGAGCGGCGCTTTCCCGCGGCAAACCTGAAACTGTTTGCCTCTCCGCGCTCTGCGGGAGCGGAGATAAAGTTTGAGGGCGGGCGCGCCTCGGTGCTTTCCCTCGCGCCCGGATGCTTTGAGGGCGTTGACATAGCAATTTTCTCCGCGGGCGCCGGGCGCAGCCGCGAATACGCCCCGCAGGCGGCGCGGGAGGGAGCGGTTGTTATTGACAACAGTTCCGCCTTCAGAATGGACGGGGATGTTCCCCTTGTGATTCCGGAAATTAACGGCGGCCTGCTGGACGAAATTCCTCCGGGGCGCATATTTGCAAATCCCAACTGCACCACGGCCATAATAGCCATGGCGCTCAAACCCATCCATGACGAGGGCGTGGTCAAGAATGTTGTGGCAACCAGTTTTCAGTCGGTATCGGGAGCCGGAGCGGGCGGGATGGCCGAACTTGAGCAACAGTTGCGCGACTGGCCCTCCCCCGCGCGTCCCGAAGTTTTTCCGGCGCAGATACTGCTCAATGTGATTCCCCAAATTGATGTGTTTCTTGACAACAACTACACGAAGGAAGAGATGAAGATTCACAATGAGGCGAGAAAAATTCTCGCCGCCGATATAAACGTGAGCGCAACCGCCGTGCGTGTGCCGGTGATGAGGGCGCATTCAATTTCGGCCACGGTGGAGACGGAAAAACCGGTCTCCCCCGAACTGGCGGCGGACGCTATAAGGGCTTTCCCCGGCGTGCAGGTTGTGGATGACCCGTATCCGATGCCGATTGACTGTTCGGGGCGGGATGACTGTTTTGTGGGAAGAATACGGCGCGACCTGACGGGTGAAAACCGCATCTGTTTCTGGGTTGTGGGAGACCAGTTAAGGAAGGGAGCCGCGCTCAATTCCGTTCAGATGGCGGAGTGGATAATCCGGCGGCATGGGTAGTTTGCTTGCTTCCATAGGAAGGCTGATAAGGGGGTTGCTGTCTGCGGGCGGCGTGTCGGACATTTCCGCCGGAACTCTGGAGGCTGCGGAGACGGCGGCGGGCGGGCGCGCGATTTGCTGCTTGCGGGCGGAAAAAGTGTTTCTGAAAAAGTCCTCCTCTCTTGTAGGAGAAACGTTCTTCAAAAACATTGCGGTCGTTACGGAGCGGAGGCTGGTTGTTCTCACGGAGTCCTCCCGCGCGGAAGTCGGGGGGTTTGCTCTGGCGGATGTTGCCGGTTGCGCCGCCCTGTCCGACAGCGGAAAACCGGCGCTGGCCGTCAGTTTTTCAGACGGCTCGCAAGCCCGTCTGGTGTTTTCGTCCGGCGACCCCGCAATAGACCTTTTCAAAAACGCCCTCGCCACCCCCGCCGCCCCGGACGGAAATGTGTGTTCAAAGTGCGGCAAAGCGGGTGAGAAAGACGCCCGTTTTTGTTCCGCGTGCGGCGCGCCGCTTGATTTTGCCGCGTCTGAAAATACACTGTAGGTTTGTCAGTCCCGCTCTTGAGGGAGGCCATATTTACAATGCTTCACGGTTCACTTGTCGCCATCATCACCCCTTTTGCAAAAGACCTTTCCGTTGACGAAGCCGCGCTTGAGCGCCTGATTGAGTTTCAGATACAAAACGGCACTCACGCGATTGTGTCCTGCGGAACCACGGGGGAGTCCGCAACCTTGTCTCACGATGAGCACAAGAGGGTTGTGCGGGCGACGGTGGATTTTTGTTCCGGCAGGATTCCGGTGGTCGTCGGAACCGGCTCCAACAGCACGCGGGAAGCGGTTGACCTGACGCGCTTTGCCGAAAAAGCCGGAGCGGACGCGGCTCTGGTTGTAGTGCCCTACTACAACAAGCCGTCTCAGGAAGGCATGCTTGCCCACTTCGGGGCGGTCGCCTCAAGTGTGGGCATTCCCGTAATACTTTACAACGTGCCCGGCCGGTCGGCGGCAAACCTCCTTCCGGAGACGGTTGCGCGCCTTTGCGAGAAACACAAAAACATTGCGGGGATAAAAGAGGCCTCTTCCGTTGAGCAGGCGTCAAAGGTTATGCACCTGTGCGGCGGGGATTTTTCTCTCTTCTCCGGAGATGACGCGATAAACTTTCCGCTTCTCGCTCTGGGAAGCCGGGGCTCCGTCAGTGTTACGGCAAATGTTGCGCCGGGCAAGGTGGCGGATATGCACAACCTCTACGAGAACGGGCAAGCCGGGCGGGCAAGGGATATTCATTACGACCTTCTCGCTTTGAATGAGGCGCTTTTTATAGAGTCCAATCCCGTTCCCGTTAAAACGGCGCTTTCTCTTATGAAGATGGATTCGGGCGTTTTCAGGCCGCCGCTTTGCCGGATGTCCGCAGCGGGCAAAAGGGAACTTACCCGCGTTTTGAAGAGCAGCGGGCTGGTGTGACCGTGCCGCTTTTGGGCCTTTCCTATGAGCGCGAGTTTTTTGCGCGGGGTCTTGTTCCCGCAGGCATTGACGAGGCCGGCAGAGGTCCGATAGCGGGCCCCGTTGTGGCCGCCGCCGCCATTTTGCCCGAAGGGTTTGACCTTGCCGGGGTGAATGATTCCAAGAAGATGTCTCCCGCCGCAAGGGAAAGGGTCTTTAATGTTCTCAAGTCAGCCGGAGTTGAATATGCGGTTGGTGTGTCCGAAGCGCGGGAAATAGATGAAACCGACATACTGCGGGCAACGATAAAGGCGATGGAGCGGGCCGCCCGCGGCTTGAAGACCGCGCCCGGTTTTCTTCTCATAGACGGCGACAAAGAAACGACTCTTTCCGTTCCGCAACGCGCCATCATCGGGGGGGACGGCAAATGTATGTCAATCGCCGTGGCCTCCGTAGTTGCCAAAGTAACAAGAGACAGGATGATGGAGGAACTCCACCGCCGCTATCCGTCCTACAATTTCCGGAGGCACAAAGGGTATCCCACCGCCGAACACAGGAGGCTGGTTGAGAGATACGGGCCGTGCCCTGAGCATAGAAAAAGCTTCAGGTTGACCGCATAACACTTTGAAAATAAACAGCAATTCATATATCATCCCTTGAGATGAGCGATCCACAGGAAGTGAAAAAACTTCCCGAAAAACTGTATTTCAAGATCGGGGAGGTTAGCGAATACACGGGGCTCAAGACCCACACGGTTCGCTACTGGGAAAAGGAGTTTGAGCAAATCAAGCCGACCAGAAGGCGCAATCAGCGTTTGTATGACAGGGAGACCATTTTCACGCTTCTCAGAATCAAGCGAATGCTCCACAAAGAGAACTACACGATTGCGGGAGCCCGGAAAAAGTTGAAGGAGGGTCTCCCCTCCTCTTCGGCCAGAAAGAAGGATGAGGAGGTTTTTTCATTCATTCTCAAAGAACTGGATGAAATCCGGGCTCTTCTTGGAGATAAGTGATATAATCCCGCCCGTAGACAATCGGGGCGTAGCGCAGCCTGGTAGCGCACCGGTCTGGGGGACCGGTGGTCATCGGTTCAAATCCGGTCGCCCCGACCAATCAAGATAATCACCACCCGATTGTAAATCCGCCCCGGACGCCGAGGGGACGGGGCATAAAAAAGCGGCCCCCGAAAGAGCCGCTTTTTTGGGAGAACACCGCCAAAGGCGGATACTCAAAATTGGAAGTCAATCCCTGTTTTGAAACCTTTTTCGTCAAATCCGGTATCGGCTGCTCCGCTAAAGTGGACTTGGATTTGCTCATTCACACGGACACCGAAACTTGCCCCTATTCCGAACTCGCCGCTATAGCCGGAACTTGTCAGACCGAAACGCGCCCGTTTTTCTTTGTCAACACTGATGAATTCTTGAGCCATTGCCATAGCAATACCCTTGTTGAATTTCTCGTTTGCTTCTCTCAAGCCGGTGTTGAAACTGCTGATGTCGGAACGCAAAGAGGCGATTTCCCGCGTGTTGTCGCGGGTTTCCGTCCGCATTGCGTTAAGGTTGAAGTTTCCGATTATGGCATTGACACTAGTTTCCCTTCCGATGTGAATGCCCGCGCCGCCAACAACACCAGAGCCAATGGCAATTCCGCCAGATGAACTTGCATTTGCGCCGATAGCCGTTCCGCCACTTGCGCGAACCCGTGCGTTATAGCCGAGAGCCGTAGCATCAGTTCCCGATGTGTGGGAAAGGTGACCGCCGTTAATTGAGCCACTACTTGTACGTGTCCTTATGCCAGCCGGGGCAAAATCAACGGGGTCCGCTTTTGCCTCCGCTCCCTTAACAGAAGCGTCAGAAATCCCGCTTTGAATAGGCGGACGCGGAGCGTCAGGACGGCGGGGAGGCGAAGGGTCTCCAATCAAAAACCGACTGAGGTCGTAGTTGCCAATCCTTACATCGGTTTGACCTTCATGCCCTATGCGGATTTGTCCGCCTTTAGTAGCATTGTGGTCGGCGCGGACATTACGCCCTATCGCTATTGCGTCCGTTCCGGTTGCGATAGCGTTTCGGCCTATGGCAATTGCCCCGAT
>JAPOUR010000031.1 GCA_026708565.1 Candidatus Dadabacteria bacterium | reverse complement strand
GAACAAAATTAGTAATAAGGATATGTAAGCAATTATGGGGTGATGTAGAATGACGATATTTCCAAACGTTAATCGCATTCTAATCTCTCAATCCACAAACACCCTCAAATACTCCTCGTACTCATAAGACCGCCCATAATTTTTGTCGGGATCTCTGGGCTTGAGTATGCCCATGTCCACAAAGCGGTTAATCACCTTCTGCGCTCCGGTGCGCGTTAACCCTCCCCACTCAGCCACTTTTGCCACATTCACTATAGGCAAAGCAAACAGGTTTGGATAAATCTTTAATGCGGTTTCCGATGCCCTTCGGGACAGACCGGAGATTTTCGCCATGTCGCTCTCGCGGATTTTGACTATTCTTTCCGCCACCCCTATTGACTCATTTGCCGTTTGAGCAACCCCGAACAGGAAAAAGTCAATCCACTTCTTGTATTCCCCGTTGTGGTATGACATCAACCCGTCGTAATAATCCCGGCGGTATCCCATAAAAAACGAGGAGAGGAATAAAATGGGTTTCTCAAGCATCTTCTGCTCGCTCAGGAAAAACGTTATAAGAAGCCGCCCCGTTCTTCCGTTTCCGTCAAGAAAAGGGTGAATCGTCTCAAAATGCGCGTGAATAATTCCCGCTTTCACTATGGGCGGAATGTTGTCCCGCCTGTGAAGAAAGGTCTCAAGTTCGCCCATCAGTCTGTTCACTTCCGAAGGCGGCGGAGGGACAAAACTCGCCTTTTGAGGAGTTTTTCCGCCTATCCAGTTCTGCGATGTGCGGAAGTTTCCGGGGTCCGAATAGTGAGACTCCCTTCCGCCTTCCATAAGTTCTTTGTGCAGAAGCCGTATGAAGCGGTTGCTGATTGGAATCCGCTCCAGACTTTCAAAGCCCTTGTTCATCGCCTTTATGTATTGAATTATGTCCGAAACATCTTCGGGAATCTTGCTTGAAACCTTTGCTTCCTGCTCAATGCTCTCAATCAGAGTCGCCTGAGTTCCCTCAATGTTGCTTGAGTGAGTCGCGTCCTTGCGTATATACATAAACAGAAAGAAGTCTATGTCCGGCAACAACTTGCTGACCCCGTCCAACTTGCCGACAGCAAGGGCGGCGTCATGAGCGCCTTTCAAAGTGTCTTCCGTAAGTTCAAACTTGATGTCGCAGACATTTGACGGGACAAAAGCGTTGTATCCCTCCAACTGCCCTATGTTTCTGCCTATCACATTTTCCATGCCTCTATTATACCTTCAATAGTTACAAAAAGCCAAGTTTGTAACTATTGAAGGAGTGAATGCAAACCGGAATGACGATTTTGGTAACTATTCGGATGTCAGATGTCTACAAAAAGCCGAGTTTGTAACTATTGAGATGATGAATGTAAACCGGAATGGCAATTTTGGTAACTATTCGGATGCCGAATGTCTACAAAAAGCCAAGTTTGTAACTATTGAGGGTGTTTGCTTATATTCTATTAGCAACAAAACTGTTTGTTTAAAGTCTGACCCCGCAAACTTAACACAAACCTCCGGGGCTAGGCTACCCCTTAAAGTAGGGAATGATCTCCTTCGCGTATGTCTCAAGCGCCTTTTCAGGGTCGGGGCTGAAGCGGTAGAACAGAACAAAGTTTCTCACTCCCTTGTCCACAAACGCCTCTATCCTCTTTATGCAGTCATCCTTTGAGCCCGTGATGGTGAAGTCCATGATCGCCTCGCGCGGGAAAAACTGCCCTATCTCACGGAACTTTGCCCTGCCGTCCGTGTCCTGAGGGACTATGTTGAAGTAGTTCAGCCCCTTGTATTCATCGGGAATCTTCACATCGTATCCCGCCGCCGCCAGTTGCTCCTGCATTATCAGCACGTATTTGAACGGCTCAATCGCCTTATACGCCTCATCCTCATCCGCGCCGAGCGAGGTGAACACCCACAGCGCGGGGTCAATCTCTTTTCTGTCCCTTCCCGCCTTGTCCGCCGAGGCGTGTATCTCGCCCAGATATTTCTCGTAAAGCGCCGGGTTCAGGTCAATCGGCAGCCAGCCGTCTCCCATCTCCCCCGTCAGCGCAAGCCCCTTGGGCGTGTGCGTGGCAAAGTAAACGGGGATTCTGTCGCGCTCAAAGGGCCTGATTTGAAGAAACGCATCCTTCAGGTTGAAAAACTGCCCGTTGTAATTGACCGGGCTGTTCTCGTCATTTTTCCAGAGCAACTGCATCACCTCAACCGCCTCCCTCATCCGCGTGAACGGCTTGTTCCACGGGATTCCGTAAGCGTCAAGGTTCATGGACTCTCCCACCCCCATTGCAACGGTCGCCCTTCCGCCGGACAGATGGTCAACTGTGGCGAGCCGCTGGGCGAATGTGGCGGGATGAACCTTGTGAGGGTCGGACACTGTCGCAAGGCTTATGTCCGAAGTTATGCCCGCCGCCGCGGACGCAACCGTCCACGCCTCCGGCGCAAGAGCCCCGGGCGCGACAAAAACCGTGTGGTCGGGATACCATATCGCGCTGAAGCCCAGTTTGTCCGCCTTTTTTGAGAACTCAAGAAGCCCCTGAGTGTCTGCGCCGGGCATGGGCGCTGAAAGACCAAATTTTATTGTTTCCGCCATAACTTCACTCCTTTTTGCTGTTTAGCGTATAATCCTAACAGCAACCTTTAGGGGAGGTCAAAATGAAATTTGGAGTCGGACTTTTCAGTATGCAGACGCATCCGGACACGAAAGCGAGCCACAGTCAACTTTATTCCGGGGCGTTGCGGCAGACGCAACTCGCCGAAGACTCGGGTTTTGATTCCGTCTGGCTGTCGGAACATCACTTTCTTGAAGACGGATACTGCCCCTCGCCGCTTGCAATGGCGGCCGCGATGGCGGCGGTCACAAGCACAATCCGCATAGGGACGGCGGCGCTTATCCTGCCCCTTCACAACCCGCTCCGCATAGCGGAGGACGCCGCCGTGGCGGACAACATCTCCGGCGGCAGGTTTGACCTCGGAGTCGCCATCGGATACCGCAAAGAGGAGTTTGACGGCTTCGGCCTTTCCATCAAAAACCGCCCCTCGCTGATTGAGGAGGGCATAGACATACTGCTTAAATCATGGTCGGACGGGCCGTTTTCATACCACGGCAAAAGGTTTTCGTGCGAGTCCGTGGAGGTTACGCCCAAGCCCGTTCAGAAACCGCACATTCCCCTGTATATCGGGGCGTTTGAAGAGCCCGCCGTCAGGAGGGCGGGGCGTCTTGGATACCCGCTGCTGATAGGCCCCGGGCGCACAATGGAGATGATACACGACACCCTCGGCTGGTATGACTCCGCCGCGCGCGACGCCGGGCGCGACCCCGAAGGCGCGGAACACGTCCTCCTCCGGGAGACCTTTGTGAGCGGCGGACGGAAAGGCGCGCTTGAAGGCGGGGAGAAATACATAATCAACATGTACAGGTTCTACCTGTCGCTCGGGATAAAGATCTTCATAAGGGGCGAGCAGGTAAAGGGGCCGGACGACCCTCTTTTTGAGCACATGGCAGAAGACCGCTTCATTATCGGAACGCCGGACAAGTGCGCGGAGGAAATTGAGAAATACCGCCGCGAGGCCGGTATAAACAACATAGCGTGCAGAATGGTGTTCCCTCAAGCGCCGCCCGAAGAGACTTCGCGCTGTATTGAGATGTTCGGAAAGGAAGTAATTCCCGCTTTCAAGCGGGCGTAAAAACACGCCCGCAGGGAATTCACCCCGCGAGAATCACAAGACGGGCCGGACTTATTTCGGAGCGCGGAAAGCGTCCTGCTCATCGCCGGTGCTTTTGCTTTCCGGAGGAGCGGGCGCGTCTGAACCTGAAGAGCCTCCGCCCCCTTCACCGCCTTTACCCTTGGCGACAAAGAGAACGACAACAAGAGCCACGACCACAATCGCTATAATGGTGATGCTACTGTCCATAAATGAAATACTACAATGAAAACCGCCGGGCAGTCAAGCAAAAAGCGGTTTTCGTGTAACATAGTCCGGTGGCGAGCG
Source organism: Candidatus Dadabacteria bacterium (assembly GCA_026708565.1). NCBI lineage: Bacteria > Pseudomonadati > Thermodesulfobacteriota > Candidatus Dadabacteria > Candidatus Dadabacteria bacterium. The sequence continues at coordinate 3,413 of JAPOUR010000031.1, read as the reverse complement.
CAAAACGTATAACCGGCGGGGCGGGCGGTTTTGACGAGGAAACCGCGATGGCGTTCTCCGTGATTGATTCGGGCTGCCTTGTTGTGCGGCATGGCGGCGCGGCTGTTTTTGCCGTCAAAGACCCCGCCCTTGCCCTGCTTTTCGGAGACGGGTTTGAGCCGGGCATAAGTTTCCACTTTGAGCATATTGCGCGGGATGAGTTCCCTTCGGTCTGCGCCGTTATGGTTGTTGATGCGGGCGCGTCCGGCAAGTTCAGTTACGACTACTTTTTCATGCCGGATTCGCCCGCCGACACCGGGGCTCTTTCCGTTTTGTGCGACGGGGGAGGCGCGGAGGTGTGGTTTTCTGGCGGCGGCGACCCGCAGGCTCGCTTCAGCGTCTCTTTTGACGAGGAGGAGTCCCGAAAGATTGCGCGCGCCCGCGCTCTCGCAATTGGCGGTTGACATCAATCTTTTTTAATCCGATAATGGCGGGAATGGGTTTCGTAAAAATTGCGTCCATAGGCTCCTACGCCCCCGAGAAAATACTTTCCAACAGCGACCTTGAGAAGATTGTTGAGACGTCCGATGAGTGGATAGTCTCCAGAACGGGCATAAGGGAGAGGAGGATACTGCCGGAAGACGAGGCGTCTTCCGACATGGCGTTGCGCGCCGCCCGCGAGGCGCTTGAAGCCGCCGGGGTTTCCGCCGGGGAGGTGGACGTGATAGTGGTTGCCACGGTTACGCCGGACTACCTTTTCCCCTCAACCGGATGCGTTCTGCAAAGCAAACTGGGGGCAAAAAACGCCTACGCCTTTGACATACTCGCGGGCTGTTCGGGCTTCCTCTACGCCCTTCACATAGGCAGGGACATGATAGAGTGCGGACGCGCCCGCACCGTGCTTGCGGTGGGCGCGGAATCCCTCTCAAAGATAGTTGACTACGAGGACAGGGCAACTTGCGTTCTTTTCGGGGACGGCGCCGGGGCGGCGGTTTTGCGCTCTTCCGACAGCCCCGGAATTCTTTCCTCCTGCATGGGCTCGGACGGCGACAACTGGAATCTGCTTTATATGCCGGGCGGCGGCTCGCGCATACCCGCGACCGAACAAAGCGTGCGGGAGCGCAGCCACTTTCTCAAGATGGAGGGCAACGAGGTTTTCAAGGTCGCGGTCAAGGCGATGGAGGTCGCGTCAGAAGAGGCGCTTTCCCTCGCCGGTGTTACGCCCGCGGACATAGACCTGTTTATACCTCATCAGGCGAACCTGAGAATAATAGAGGCAATCAGAAAGAGGATGGACATGCCGGAAAGCAAAATCTCGGTCAATCTTGACCGTTACGGCAACACGTCCTCCGCCTCAATACCGCTTGCCCTTGACGAGGCTCTGCGCGAAGGCAGGGTGGGAGAGGGCAGCACTCTGCTTATGGCCGCCTTCGGGGCGGGTTTCACCTGGGGCTCGTGCGTTGTGAGGCTGTGATGCCCGACTTTGGTTTTCCGCTCCGCCTTGAAGTAACGGACGCCGGGATAGTCCGCATTGTTCTGCCGGTTTTTCTTATTGTGGCGGTGGGGTTTGTGTTCGGCAGGCTCAAGCGCGTTGACATCTCGTCCGTAAACGACCTGGTTCTCTACATTGCCGCGCCGTGTCTCATCTTTTCCTCATTCGCCTCGCCGGCGATGGACATTAATTTCGTTGTAAAGATCTTCGGGTTTTTCGTCTGCGTTTCGGCGGTATGCCTGCTTGCGGGGCTCGCCTTCACGAAGATACTGGGGCTGCCGCGCCGCGTTTACGCGCCCACAATGGTGTTTGCCAACAACGGCAACATGGGGCTGCCGCTCATTCTGTTCGCTTTCGGGCAGGAGGGGTTTCAGATTGCGGTCGTGTGCATGGTGGCGATGGCGGTTCTTCACTACACCGCCGGGGTCGCCCTTGTGAGCCCGCGCGGCGCGGTGGCGGAGATATTCAAGCTGCCGCTCATATACGCGGCGGTCGGGGGGATGTGGGTGAATTTCGGCGGGCACGAAGTCCCGGTTTTTCTGGACAGGGCGGTGGGTCTTCTCGGAGACATTGCGGTTCCGGGGATGATGTTCGTGCTGGGATACCGGCTTTCGGAGTGTTCGGTTTCAAACTTCTGGGTTTCCTCCCTGTTCGGGGTTTCGCGCGTGGCGGTCGGGCTGGTGAGCGCGCTTTTGATAGTTCCGTTTTTCGCCGTGCCGGACCTTGCGGCCAAGGTTATGGTTCTTCAGTGCGCCATGCCCACGGCGGTTACCTGCCTCGTGCTTGCGGAAAAATACGGCGCTGAACCGGAGAAAGTGGCGTCCGTCATTGCGGTCGGAACGGCGGTCTCTTTCGCCGTCCTGCCGACCATCATTTCATATCTTGGCGTGCCCAGTCAGTAGCGGAGAAATGTGCCGCGGAATCTGTCGCCATATCTGTTTTTGCACAGGGCGCCGTCATCACTCAGGAGCGCGATCAGTCCCCTTCGGGGGAAAAACGCCATCGCTTCGGGATTCAGTCCGCCGATTTTCGGACCGGGCACAGGCTGAGGGATATCGCTTCCGCCCTCCCACTTGTAAAACGCGAAGTCTGGCGCGCCGTTCCGCGCCCCGGCCACTATCAGATAGCTGTCGCGCGCGTTTATGACAGACCTTATTCCCCGGCCTCCAAGAGGCAGAAGGACAGGCTCGCCGAAACGGGGCTCTTTGCCCTCCCCGACCACCTCGCCGGGGTTTTCAAGCGGAATCAGAAGCGCCTTGCCGTCCGGAGTCGGGTTGCGCAACCCTATTATAAGCCCGTCTTTCCCATATCGGGCGAGACCCTCTATGTTGAGCCCGCCCCGGCTTTTGGGCGCCTTATTTGCCGCTTCGGAGAGACCGAACCGTTTCAGACGCGCGTCTTTCTCAAACGCCTCCACCAGACCCCGGTAGGGGGTTCCGACCTTTGAGACCTTCACCTTGCCTCCAAACACCGTCACCTTTGTGGCGAACAGGCGATGCCGCCCCGGCCGGGGCTTTCCTTCCTTGTTTGTCCCGTGGGAAGTTATCCAGTAAACGGTTTCACCCATGCGGGCCGCGCCCTCAATATCAGCCTCTCTTCGCTTCGGGGTCTTCAAAAACCGGTTCATGTTGAACTTGCGGACCGGTTTGCCTCCCCGCATCCGGTAAAGCCGCAGGGTGTTGTCCTCATCATCTGCGACAAGCAACATGTTCCCGCCAACGCCAACCGTTGCGGATGCATCGCACATTCCGCGAAAAACGGAAACCTCGCCTTGCGCGGGCGCGGAGACTATAAATACGGAGAAAAAGAAAAGAAGCCTTTGCGCGGCGCGTCTAACGGACGACATCTTTCAGCGTAAGCCCCTCGCTTCTAAGGAATGAAAGCAGACCCTTTTTGTCAATCGTGCGAAGCGCGCGGGCGGAGAGTTTTATCCTCACAAACC
>JAPOUR010000030.1 GCA_026708565.1 Candidatus Dadabacteria bacterium | reverse complement strand
CCTCGTCCCCCACAATGTAGCAGTTGGTGAGAAACATCCCGCCCGCAACGCATTTAACTATCATGACGGCTGAGATTATACACGCGCCGCGAGGGTGTCAAAAGACCCCGCTCCCGTTTGTAAAGCGGGACGGTTGCTATAAAATAAGCGCCGAAAATGAAAACCGCTTTTATAACGGGAATAGCCGGTCAGGACGGCGCGTATCTGGCAAAACTGCTGCTTGAAAAAGGCTACCGCGTCATCGGCGGAGACCGCAGGACTTCGCGCAACTCGTACTGGAGACTGGACGAACTCGGCATCAGAAACGAGATTGAAACCGTCTACCTTGAACTGCACGAGCCTACAAACATTCAAAGAATGATTGAAAAATTTGAGCCCTCGGAGATATACAACCTCGCCGCCCAGTCTTTTGTCTCGGCTTCCTTTGAAATGCCCCTTTTAACCACGGACGTAACAGGCATCGGGGTTTTGCGAATGCTGGAAGCGGTGAGGCAGGTAAACCCTGAAACCAAATTCTATCAGGCGTCAACCTCGGAGATGTTCGGCCAGGTCCGGCAGGTTCCGCAGAATGAAGAAACCCCGTTTTACCCGCGCAGCCCCTACGGGACGGCAAAACTGTTCGCCCACTGGTCAACAATCAACTACCGCGAGGCTCACGGAATGTTCGCAGTGTCGGGAATACTCTTCAACCACGAATCTCCCCTCAGAAGCAGGGAGTTTGTAAGCCGCAAAATCACCTCAACTCTCGCCGATATAAAAAACGGAGCGGAGCGGACGCTTGAACTCGGCAACCTTGACGCGAAAAGAGACTGGGGCTTTGCCGGAGACTATGTTGAGGGAATGTGGCTGATGATGCAGCGCCCGGAGCCCGGCGACTATGTGCTTGCCACGGGAGAAAACCATTCGGTAAGGGAATTCGTAAACCTGTCGGCGCGGCATTTCGGCTTTGAGCCGGTCTGGGAGGGGGAGGGAACGGAGGAGAAGGCAACGGACGGAAAAACCGGCAGGGAAATAGTCCGGGTAAACCCAGAATTTTTCCGCCCTGCGGAGGTCCGGGAACTAATCGGAGACGCAAGCAAGGCGAAAGCCGAACTTGGATGGAAACCGGGGGTGTCGTTTGAAAAACTTGTGGAAATGATGTGCGAAAGCGAACTTAAAAGGCGCCCTACGGAAGTCTCCGGAGACTGACCTCAAACAAAGTCCACATTCCGCTTTGCGCGACCCTGCGGAAGGGACCGAGATGCTCAAGTCCGCTCAAGCGCTCTCCGCGCGCAAGCACATACTCGTAGCAGCACGCATAGTCTTCCCAGCGCCGGGAGCCTGCAACTTCAAACATTCTCTGCGGCAAGCGGTAATGAACGGGAAACGCGGGCAGATTGTCTATGAGAGCGGGGGTCGCGCCGCCGCCGACAAGAAAGTGGTAATACTCCGGCCCGTGGTCGTGAAACTGATAGAAATAAACGGGGTCCAGGTGCGCGCTTCTTCCATTCTGCATAACGGGCAAAATAACCGAGTTTTTCTCCATCCGGGCGAGCAGGGGCTTTATCTCCGCCGTCTCCCTTGAAAGATTTACATGAAGCGCGCCCTGCCAGACGGAAATGCCCGCCGCAACGGCGGCCAGAAGCATCCCCGCTTTGCGCCTCACGGGTATGTATGACAGAACAAGCGCGCCGAAAAAATACACAATTGCGACCAGACGGATGTTGAAGTATGTGTAGGGCGCGCCCGGGCTGAACGGAAGCGCGAGAAAACCGGCAATACCGAGGCCAAGCATGATCGTGTCAAGCCGCGCGGGGCTGAACCGTTTTGCCCGGAAGGCGCAGTAAACGATAACAGCCGCCGCCGCGCACCACAGAGCGAGGGCAAGCGGGTCGGCTCCGCCCTTTATTTGCATCCCGGTGAACATGAGCGCAAAGAACTCCAATGTTGCCGACAGCGGCCACCACCTCAGGTTGGCCTCAAACGCCGACCCGGAGCCGGACGACAAAAACCACAATACGAACGCCAGGCAAAAACCGCCCGTGAGAACGGCGGAGCGAAGAAGCGCCCGCCCGCGCTTTGTCGCGCACACAAGGGCGCCAAACCCCCCGTAAAGAGCCGAAGTGAAAGGGTGGCAGAAAAATATGACCGCCTGAAAGGCCATATGCGCCGCAAGGCGGCGGGGCACAAGGGGTTTGTCCGCCACCGAGCCCAGATGCCTGAGCGCAAGCAACAGAACCGGAATGGAAAAGAAGTATCCCATGAAGCCGATTATGTAGGTCTGGTTGAACGCGAGAGGCAACAGCAGAACAAGCGGCCACGGCGCGCTCCGCCTCCGCCGGGCCTCGGACAGCGCAAACGCCCCCGTGAGAACCACATAAAGCGAGAGGAAAAGTTTTCCCGCCGCCTCCACGCCGACAAGCGGGGTCGCGGCGCGGACGAACCAGAAAGTGAAGGAGTACGAACCGTAGCTGTTGTGAAGTTCAAAAAACTGAGGCCAGTTGTATTGCGGGTCGTCAAAGGTCGCCGCCG
>JAPOUR010000029.1 GCA_026708565.1 Candidatus Dadabacteria bacterium | reverse complement strand
TTCAACCCCGCCGCGCGGGCGGAGGACTCAATGCCGAGGTCTATCAGACGGCTTATAAGTTCTGTGTAGGAAACCCCGCTCGCCTCCCACAGCATCGGATACATGCTTATGCTTGTGAACCCCGGAATGGTGTTCAGTTCGCTGACGAAAAACTCCCCGCTCCGGGGATTAACAAGAAAATCCACCCGCGCCATCCCCTCGCACCGCAAAACACCGAACGCCTCAACTGCGGCGGCACGCAGCCGTTTTTCCAGACGCGCGGGCAAAACGGCGGGAACATCAAGACGGCTTCCCCCGCCGCCGTATTTCGCCTCGTAGTCGTAAAACTCGCCTGACGGAACTATCTCCCCCGCAACGGACGCTTCGGGGGCATCATTTCCCAGAACGCCCACCTCTATCTCCCTCGCGTCCGGAACGGCGCGCTCAAAAATGACCGTTTCCGCAAATTCAAACGCCCTTTCCGCCGCCACGGCGGCGTCTTTTGCGGTTTTCGCTTTTGAAACGCCTATGCTTGAGCCGAGATTTGACGGCTTGACAAAACACGGCAGCCCCGCCCTCCGCGCGGCGGCGGTTGCGGACTTTGCCCCCTTTTTCTCCCACTCCGTTTTTCCAAGCCCCTCAAACGGAACAACCGGCAGCCCCGCGCCGCGCAAAAGGCGCTTGGAAACGAGTTTGTCCGAGCAAAGCGCGGAGGCCAGAACCCGCGCGCCGACGTACGGAACGCCCCAGTTTTCAAACACCCCCTGAATCGCGCCGTCCTCCCCGCCCGTGCCGTGAATGACGGGAAACGCCGCGTCTATGCGGATGTTCCGGGCGGTCTGCCCGCCGCGCGCGCGCGGCGGGAGCATGCGCAAAATCCCCTTTGCCGGCGCGGGGAAAAGAGCGCGGGAGTCCGCCCCCGGAAGCGCTGCGGAGCGCGTGAAGGCGCGCTCGTCCGCCTTTTTCCACACGCCCCCGCCGTCAACAAAAACGGCGAGAGGGCGGAAGCGCGAGCGGTCAAGATTGCTTATCAGCGAGCGGGCGGAGATTATTGAAATCTCATGTTCCGCGGAACGACCGCCGAAAAAAAATGCGACCGTCTTTTTCCGTTTCTTTGCAACAACCGCCATATTACCGCCCCAAACCTAACAGCAAATCCCCCGCAACGGCGGAAAAATTATTTTTTTGCATTATTTAATAATTCTATGTAAATTGTCCCAAGGCGATTTTTACCAAGAAAACCGCCCTTTCCAGAAGGAGGATTTTTAATGGAAAAAGTAGTTCTTTCCCACCCCGTCAGAACGGCCATAGGCGGCTTCGGCGGAACCCTGAAGGACATACCGGCCGTTGACCTCGGCGTCAGAGTCGTAAATGAAGTTCTTTCCGCCGCGGGAGTTGACCCCAAAGAGGTTGACGACTGCATAATGGGCAACGTGCTCGGAGCCGGACTCGGACAGAATCCGTCAAGGCAGGTCGCCGTCAATTCGGGGCTTGGAACGTCAACGCCGGGATTTTCAATCAACAGAGTTTGCGGTTCGGGGCTTCAGAGCGTCGCGCTGGCGGCTCAGGCAATCAAGGCGGAGGACGCCGATGTCATTGTCGCGGGCGGCATAGAAAACATGAGCCAGTCGCCCTTTTATCTCCAGAAGGCGAGATACGGATTCAGCCACACGGCAATGCCGAAACACGATGTCATAGACGGAATGGTTAAAGACGGCCTGTGGGACATTTTCAACGACTACCACATGGGCGTTACGGCGGAAAACCTTGCCGAGGCATACAACCTGTCAAAAGAGGCTCAGGATGAGTTCGCCTACAAAAGCCAGATGAAAACCGCCGCCGCGATGAAGGCGGGAAGGTTTGATGACGAGATCGTTACGGTTTCAGTTCCCCGCAGAAGGCAGGACCCGCTTGATTTCAGGACGGATGAACACCCGCGCCCTGATGTTACGCAGGACTCTCTCGCAAGGATGCGCCCCGTGTTCAAAATGGGCGGAACGGTAACGGCGGGCAACGCTTCGGGAATTAACGACGGAGCGGCCGCCGTGCTGGTCTCCTCGGAGAGCAGAGCGAGAGAACTCGGCCTCAAGCCGTTTGCGGCGGTGGTGTCTTACGCGGTCGGAGCGGTTGACCCGTCCATAATGGGAATCGGGCCCGTGCCGGCAATCACAAAAGCGCTGGACAAGGCGAACCTGTCTCTCGGAGACATAGACCTGTTTGAACTGAACGAGGCGTTTGCCGCGCAGTCTCTCGCCGTGTTGAGCGACCTGCCCATACCGGACAGCAAAGTGAACGTGAACGGCGGCGCGATAGCGCTGGGACATCCCATAGGCGCATCGGGGACTGTGATATTGGTCAAACTGCTTCACGAGATGAGAAAAAGGCCGTCGGCAAAACGCGGTCTTGCCGCCCTCTGCGTCGGAGGCGGAATGGGCGTGGCAATGATAGTGGAAAAAATCGGCGGCGCTTCCGCGTCCTACGCCCCCGCCACGGGAAGGCGCGGGCCCGGCAGGCCGAAAGGCTCAGGTGT
>JAPOUR010000028.1 GCA_026708565.1 Candidatus Dadabacteria bacterium | reverse complement strand
GAACCGTTCTTTGATCCGCACCCCTCAATTGATTGGAGATTTTTTCGTGGCAGGCATCATGATATCCACGTTAGACCCCATCTCTTGTCCACAGGGGCGAGGAGTGGCAACTGGCATCTAAGCTACTCTGTTTCTCCTTCGCTTCCTCCGGGGTTGTCTTTTAGTTACTACGCTGGATGGTACCGTATTTACGGCACCCCAACCGTTGTACAGTCGAGGAAGGCATACACCTTAATAGCAACAGATAGGGATGGGAGTACGGCAACATTGCCTTTCCATATTACGGTTGAAGAAGATTCAGTTCCCGACTTTAGCACGGCGGGTACAGTTGATATGACATTCAAGTCTGGCATAGAGGTAACATCCTTTCAGCTTCCCAAACCCAACGGCGGCAATAGTCCTTTGGAGTACTCAATAATCTCCGGCACCTTTCCTGACCTGAATTTTAACATCTACACAGCCATCCTTAGTGGCATCCCAATAGCGCAAGCAAAAACCCAATACATAATGAGGGTAAAGGACTTTCATCTGGAGACGGATGACTACACTTTTCACCTCACGGTTGAGGGTCCCTCATTTGGTTCGGAACCACCTATTGAACAAACATTAGTTGCCAACAAGGGAATAACCCCCTTTCAACTGCCCGAAGTGGATGCGTCTCTTGGTGTCAATGTTGTGGAACCCGTAACCTATTCAACCGACCTGCCTCCGACATTCACTCTTGACCAATCTACACGCATGGTCAGCGGCACACCCGACACGGTGAAAGGAAGAACCAAATACACCCTGACGGCAACCGACGGGAATGGAGCCAAAGCTTTTTATGACTTCTACATTACGGTTGAGGCTCTCGCTTTTGAATCATCGCCCGAAATTGACAAGACATTCATAGCCAGAACACCGATAGAACCCTTTGAACTGCCCGCCGCAGAAGGCGGTGACGGGGTAGTAACTTACGCAATAACCCCCGCTCTGCCCTCGACTCTGACATTTAACCCGTCCAACCGAATGGTTAGCGGCACACCGGACACCGCGCAACCAAAAAGGAGATACACCCTGACGGCAAGCGATGGCACGAACACGGATACTTACGATTTCCACATTACGGTCAGGGGTCTCTTCTTTGACTCTCCGCCCGTAATTGACAGAACACTAATTGCCAACATAGGGATAGACCCTGTTTTACAATTGCCCTCCGCGACCGGCGGCGCCGGAATTTTGACTTATGCAATAAGCCCGTCCACCCCCCTGCCATCGGGATTGAGTTTCGACGGAAACACGCTCCGCATTAGCGGTACTCCGACTACCACTCAAGCAAGAACCCCATACATAATGACTGTGGAGGACAGTAGCGGGAACAGGGCGACTTATACTTTCCATATTGGAGTTGAAGGACTCTATTTTCTCTCTCCGCCCGAAATTGATGTGAGATACATTGAAGGTTCGGAGATAGACCCTATTTTACAACTGCCCGCCGCGACCGGCGGCGGAACTTTGACCTATACTGCAACCCTGCCTGACGGATTGAGTTTTGACGAAAACTCACGCATGGTCAGCGGAACGCCAACCACCGCCCAGCCAAGAACCGAATATACCCTGACGGCAACTGACGGCGGGAATGTTGCGACCTATACTTTCCACATTACGGTTGAGGCGGATGAACAACCCGCCTTTGTTCCGTGGCCCGAAATTGATGAGACATTCCTTGTCGGCATAGAGATAACGCCCTTTGAATTGCCCTCCGCAAGTGGCGGCAACGGGGGAGTGATTTACTCAATCACCCTGCCTGACGGGTTGAGTTTTAACACGGGGACGCGCATGGTCAGCGGCATACCGACCACGGCGCAGGGAAGAACCGAACACACCCTGACGGCAACGGACGGGGACAGGGATATGGCAACATTTTCCTTTCACATTACGGTTGACCCAAACACACCGCCGGACTTTGATTCTGCAAGCGCAATCAGCAAGACATACAGTCAAAGCGACACCGGAGACTTGCAACTGCCCGAAGCGCAAAACGGCAACGGGCGGCCTTTGACTTATGAGTTAATTCCTTCCCTGTCTCCGGGATTAAGTTTTGACAGCGACCGCCGCATCGTTGCCATTGACTACAGTTTCGCCAATTTCCCGGAGGCGCAAGGGGAAACCACCTACACCCTGATTGCGAGGGACGGCGATGAGGATACGAGCGCCGGGGATACGGGCGCGTTTCCTTTCACCATTACTGTTAAAGACATAGCGCCTGACTTTGGCTCGCAAACCGTGGATGAGGAACTTATTCTCGGCAGACACGGCAGGGTTGACCTGCCTTTTGCCACGGGCGGCAACGGCGAAATAACCTATACAATAAGTCCTGCTCTCCCTATGTGGTTAAGGTTTATTTCATCCGCTCATGTTCTTGACGGTACACCGGACACCGTGCAGGAAAGGACAACCTACACTCTGACGGCAATGGATAGAGACGGAGATACAGACCAAATGACTTTCGCCCTTGCAGTTGTGGATACCGTGGTGGACCCGCCACCGGTGCGTCCGCATCTGTTGACCGTCTCTCCCGCCACCCCGTCCGTTGCCGAAGACAGCGGGACTTTAACCTTCTCCCTTTCTCTTTCCCCGCCGGCAACGGAGATGGCAGAGGTTTCCTACAGACTCTCTGATGACACGGCAACTCACGGCGCAGACTACACGGTTTCGGTTCCTTCAACCGAAACGTCGGGCACGTTAACTTTTGCTCCGGGCGATTCATTGAAAACGATAGTGGTCTCGCTTATAGACGACACAGAAGATGAGGCCGATGAGGAGATGTTCAGTCTGGTACTCAGCTCGCTGACACTCGCCAACCCTTACTTACCTATAGAGTTTGTGGGTAACATGGTAACCATAAGCAGCGTTGCCACCACCAAAACAGTTGTTGCCACAATTAGAGACAATGACGGGAACACACAACCCGTATTTGCCTCGTCTCTCCCTATAGACAATACATTTTCCGCCCATAAAGAAATAACTCCCTTTCAACTGCCCGAAGCGACCGGCGGCGACGGGGCTTTGACCTATTCAATAACCGGCAGTCTGCCTGCGGGATTAATTTTTGACCCTGACACCCGCACGATTAGCGGCACACCGACCGCCGAACAGGGGAGAACCGAATACACCCTGACAGTGGGAGACGGCGATGGTGATACAAGCGCGGGGGATGAGGATACCTTTAATTTCTACATCACGGTTGAGCCGAACGCTGTGCCTGACTTTGGTTCTCCAAGCGCGATTATCCATACATTCACACCGTCTAATATAAGAGCCGGGTTGGATTTGCCGACCGTGCCCGTTGAGACCGGCGGGGACGGGGATTTGACTTACGGGATAACTCCCCCTCTGCCTTCGGGTTTGTTTCTTCACGGCGGACTGCACCGGATTGTTCGCAACCCCGGCTACGGCGCCTTTCCACTCGCGCAAACGGAAACAACTCACACCCTGACGGCAACGGATGAGGACGGGGATGCTGCCACATTCACTTTCATCATTGCGGTTGAGAACATAGAGCCGGATTTTGGCTCGCGCACCGCAGATTTGACATTCGTTCGCGGCGGTTACCTAAGCGCCGCACTGCCAGCCGCAACCGGGGGCAACGGCAGAATACACTATTCAATAACCCCCTCCCTCCCTGACGGGTTGCGTTTCGGTGAATCCCACACCATTGAGGGCATACCGACCGCCACTCAGGTGAGAACCGTCTACACTCTGACGGCAACGGAGGAAGACAGGGATGCGGACATGGCCACAACAACTTTCCATATTACAGTTGTGGACCCGCAACTGACGGTTTCTCCGCCCTCTCCGGTGGTCATCGCCGAAAACGCCGGAACGCTGACTGTCTCCCTCGCTCTCTCGCCGCCAATACCACAGACGGTAACGGTTGACTATGCCCTCACCGGCGGCACTGCAACGCACGGCGCGGACTACGCATTTATTGAACCGACCCCTCTGACATCAGGCACGTTGGTTTTTGCTCCCGACACCGCATCACAAACAATAGTGCTCTCAATTACTGATGATTTTGAAGACGAGGGCGAAGACAACGAGACAATCCGGATTGAATTCAACAACCTTTCTTCCGCCGCCGTGTTTCCGGGCGAAGTGTCGGGAATAATAAGCGCCGTTCAAATTGTGGATAATGACACAAACACAGCGCCCGTATTTGTGTCGCAACGTGCGATTGAAGAGACATTGATTGTTCATACTGAGAGACCCTTCCCGCTGCACGAAGTGAGAGACGGCAGCGGCAATGGAGAAATAACTTACTCAATAACCCCCGGCCTGCCGACGGGATTGAGTTTTGACCCCGACACACATGCTATTACCGGCGTTCCGACAGTCCTGCAAGGTCCGACCGAATACATACTGACGGCGGGAGACAGCGACGGGGATACAAGCGCGGAGGATACGGCCACATTCACTTTCACCATCACGGTTGAAGAAGACAGGCAACCCGTCTTTGCGGAGGAAACATTGGAGGTAACATTTGTTCGCGGCAACTACAAACTGATTCCCCTGCCTACGGTGGAAGGCAACGGCGACATAGGTTATGCAATAGACCCTTCTCCGCCTTCAGGGTTGCGTCTCAGCGTCTTGAATGTTCTTCACGGCACGCCGGATGCCGCGCAATCAAGGAGCGAATACACCATCACGGCAAGGGATGAAGACGGGGATATGGACACGATGACCCTCTATATTACGATAGAGGAAACGCCGCAGTTGACCGTCTCCGCCTCCTCTCCCACTATCGCCGAACACGGCGGCACGTTGACTTTCTCCATTGCTCTTGACTCCGCAGCGCCGGAGACGGTAACGGTTGACTATGCCCTCACCGGCACGGCGCAACCCGGCCCGGACTACACGATTGACGCCCCCTTAACTTCTGCGGCGGGAGTGCTGGTGTTTTCTCCCGGCAGCGCGTTGCAGCAAACTATTGAGTTGTCAATTGTTGATGACAAAACGCATGAGAAGGACGAGACCGTGATTTTGACACTCGGTAGCCTGACCGTTGCGGAGTTTCCGGGCGGCGCGGGCTCAATTACAAGCGTTGTCACAATCACCGACAATGACGAAGACCCGAACGCATTTATTCGGGAGGTGAACGCTCAGGTATTGCCGAAGATTGCCATGACGATTGCCTCCGAGACGGCGGGAGCCATACGGGACAGAATAAAGGAGGCGTTTTCAGGCGTGAGTAGCGGGGTATACGTCAGGGGCGGTGGCTGGCGGCAGTTTCTTGCGGCGGAGGCGTCTCGCGACAATGAGCGTGCGGAAATGCCGGACATCAAACTGTCAGACCTTGCATTCGCGCTTGCGGCGGACGATTGGGGCGATTCTGATTACGATTATGGCGGCGGGTCAATGGGTTTCCGGGCTTGGGGGCGCGGATACTACCACGATGTTGATTTTGGCGGAGACATAATCTTTGACGGCGGCATCACGGGCGGCATGGTCGGAGTTGATACCATGATAATGTCCAATCTGCTGACCGGAGTGTCCGCGAATCTGTTCAATGCGGACATAAATTTCAGCAGAAGCGGTCTGACACCGCGCGCGCATGACACTACGGCGTGGAGCGTCCACCCGTACATAGGTTGGCGTCCTCTTGCCCGAACCACCGTTTGGGGGACGGTGGGCTACGGTATGGGAGACATTAAGGTTGAGGGCGAGGAGGAGAACTGTACGAATAACTGCCACAACAGCGATATAAACCTGTTGACTGTGGGGGGTGGCGGAACCGTTCTCATAGGCAATGTTAAATTCGGTTCGGGGCGTGTGAGCCTTGATATGTTGGGTGATGTTGCGCTTGCCCGCATATCGGAAGGCAGTTCCGGCGGTCTTGAGTTGGATGCCGGTGTGGCGCGTTTCGGGATTGAGATGGGTTATGGTCGGCCTCTTGGTCTGAACGGCAATCTTGGCGGCGACATAGGTCTTTCATACCGGGCGGACTTTGGAGATATAAAGAGCGGAAGCGGTCTTGAGGCCGGGGGCGGTCTCAATATCACCATACCGGGGGCGGGTTTGCGTTTTGAAGGGAACGGTCGGGCGCTTCTTTCAGGCATAGACAGCGTGGATGAGTGGGGTTTTTCGGGCGACATAATATGGTCATACAACAGCGATAACGGGACGGGACCCTACATTATATTCCGGCCTGAGTGGGGAGCGACCAATGACAAGCGCGATGATCTTTGGGAGCGGGGTGTTGCGGAGTTGGGAGTTACCGAAGATAGCGGCGGGCAACGTTACGTTATGGAGGCGGGCTACGGAGTTGCGTTAATGGGCGACAGCGGAGTAATGACATTTTTTGCCCGCAATGAGATGGAGGGCGGAGAGGCGGCTTCACAGTCCGGCGGATTGGACATAGAGATGACAGGCGGCTTGAGCGTTGGTTATGAGACCGTTTCCCGAACAAGTGAACAGCCTGAACATCGGGGCTACCTGCGCTACGCCGGGAAGTTTTGACGGGGTTTCACTCCGCGCAGGAATTTCCGGCATTGAGTTATGCTTACTGCGGGAATCTGTAGGGTATCAAGTTTAAGGAGGTAATCATGTTGAGGGAACACAGGAGAAGAAGTTTGCCGGAAATATACGCATTGGCGGTTTGTTTTGTCGCCGCCATCGTTTTGTCAATTTCAACGATTATGATTTTATCCAATATGGCGCAAATAGCGGCTCCGGAGTTTTTCATGAGTCCGCACCTTGCCCGTCACTACCAATCCAACCACAGTTACCGGCTGTATCTGCTTGACCGCGGCATGACGAAAGCGGGTGATGAGGCGGACCTCACGCGTCTGCGCCAAGAGGAATACGCCGATGTGGTGAGTGGCGAGCGGCGGCGCGGATATCAAAGCGTTGTCCGGAGCCTGATAGTGGTATTCGTTCTGGCAATTGTATTTGTTTTGCACTGGAGGCTTGCGCGGCGTCTGTCGCACAAATCGGGCGACCCTACGGCATCCGGTTGACTGTTTGCGCTTGTGGACAGGCGGGGAAAGTGTCCGTTTGCCGGAACTTCCCTTATTGACCCCGCGCCTTTTACGGATATAATCCCGCCCGTCTGTTTGGGGCTTGCGGACACCTCGCCGGTTCCGGCGTCTTTCTGACAATGACAACTGCAATAGCGAAAAAATTCTCCGAAACGAAGAAACGGAACAAAGCCGCCCTCGTGTGCTACCTGACGGCGGGAGACCCGTCTCTTGAGGCAACCGAACGCATTGCTCTCGCCATGGCGCGCGCCGGGGCGGACATCATTGAAATCGGCGTTCCGTTTTCAGACCCCATGGCGGACGGGCCTATAATCCAGAGGGCGTGCGAAAGAGCGCTTTCCTCCGGCGCCACACTCGGCGGCATTCTGCAAACGGTCAGGAAAATCAAAGATTCGGCGGACGTTCCCCTTCTGCTTTTCGGATACTGCAATCCCTTTTACCGCTACGGAACGGACAAACTCGCAAAAGACGCCCGCGCCGCCGGGGCGGACGGGGTTCTTGCTGTTGACCTTCCGCCGGAAGAGGCGGGCGGCTTTCATTCCAGCCTGCGGCAAAACGGACTGGACGAGGTGTTTCTGCTCTCTCCCAACACAAACGACAGCAGAATAGAAGCAATTGCCAAAATGGCGGGCGGTTTTGTGTATCTGGTTTCGGTAACGGGTGTTACCGGCTCCCGCCCCGATATGGACTACTCCGGGGGCGGCGGCCTTGCCGGACTTGTTGAGAAAATACGGGAAAAAACCAATCTGCCGGTGGGAGTCGGCTTCGGAATTTCAACGCCGGAGCAGGCGCGGAAGGTCGCCGCTTTTGCCGATGCGGTCATAGTGGGAAGCGCAATAATGAAGATGGTTGAAGACGGCGCGGAGCCCGGGGATATCGGCGGGTTTGTGTCCGCCCTGTCCGCCGCATGTGAAAGGGGGCGGGAACTTTGAGCAAATCCGTTGTCCGCAAACTGAAAGACGCGCACGAAGGCGCGGACAGAATCCTTATCCTCTTGCACGACCATCCCGACCCGGACGCGATGGCAAGCGCGCTTGCGCTGCGGGCGGTGCTCGGCAGAAACAAGCAGACCGCGACCATAGGGCATTTCGGCGCGGATGTCTCGCGTCCGGAAAATGTGGCAATGGCCGACTTGCTTGAGATAGATGTTACGCCGCTTGCCACGGAGCAGGTTTCGGATTTTGACTCAATAGCGATGGTTGATGTTCAGCCGCCTTATTTCGGAGACCTTTTCCCCCGCGTGGACTCGGTCATAGACCACCACCCGAAAACCGGCAAATACAAGGCGGTTTTTTCCAGAATAAGCCCCTCGGAGGGGGCCACCTCCACGATAATGACCGGACTGCTCAGGGCATCGGACATTGAAATATCCGAGCGTCTCGCCACCGCTCTGCTTTACGGCATCAAGACGGACACTTTTTCCCTCACGCGGGACGCGGATGACGATGATGTTGAGGCGTTCACTTTCCTTTACAAAAAGGCAAACCTCGGACTGCTCAGAAAAATAGAAAAGGCGGAAATTCCCTCTGATGAATTGACGGTTTTCGGCCGCTCCCTTGCCCGTCACCGGATTCGTAACAATGTGCTGTTCATCAATCTGGGGAAGGTAACGCGCGAATACATGATCCCGAAAATGGCGGACTTCTGCATGCAGGCAAAGGATGTTGAGTGGGTGGTTTCGTTCGGCATCCTTAACGATGTTTATTTCATCGCGTCTCTCCGCAATGTGGGATACGTCAAGAGCGCGGGCAAAGTGGCGCGCAGCATATTTCAGATGTTCGGCCCGCCGGGCGGGGGGAACATCAGGAAGCAAAACGGAGAAGCCGTCCGCGGCGGAGGCGGCGGGCACAGGTCGGCGGCAAAGGTGGTTATTCCGATGAAGGAGATGAAAAAACATCTCGGCGGCGTTTCTCAGGCAAAGATAAGCAAGTGGATATCCGACACAGTTATAGAGCGGATTGGAGACGGCTGACCCCCGGCGCGGTTATAATGTTTTGTGGCGCAGAGCACTCTCATCATTTATGACTCCATAGAGTCCGCCCCCGCGGACGAGCGCCTTTACTGGCAGTCATACATAGACTTTTATGAGCAATACTGGGGAGGCCCGATGTCGCCCTTCGGTATATGGTTCGGAAACGAATACGAAAATTTCCGCAAGGCGATAGCGGAGTTTCTCTCTGTTGAAAAGGACGCCGTGCGCGACTGTTTTTTCATCAGAAGCGAAGAGGGTCTTTTTGTCTGCCCCCTGTCCGCCGGGGAAAACCGCAACATACTTTCGTGCGAAAATGCCGTTCCGCTTGAATGGTTTGCCGCCTTTGACGAGTCCGGCAGGCGCAACTTTTATTCTCACTGGGGGTTCAGTTCAATCCACTACAACACAAGGGTGGGAGACGCGCGGGAGAGGCTGGCGGCGGCCTCCGGCGCGATATCCCGCGCCCTTGAAGAGGCGGGAAGCGGGGGGAGCGCCGCCGCAATTGAGAGGCTGGACGGCGGCATCCGGACAATGAGCGATTGGTTTTCGGGGCGGGACGGCGGCGGATATGCGGTTTTGAATTACGGCGATGTGTGCTCGGTTCTCAACCCGCAGTCGCTTGACAGGGAGCGGTCGGTTGAGCAGCTCTCCGAGGCGCTTTCTCTTCTCGGCGGCGGAGAGAGGGAGCGCGCCTGTGAAATTCTGTCGCGCCTTGAGCGCAAGTGGGACGACCTCCGCGAGATGTGCGCCGCAGCTGCGGGACAAAAGCCCCTTCAGTGATTTGCCGTGAAAAAGACCGGAACTTTCAAAGACTCTGACATTCCAAAGGTCATCGGTGTCTTAAAAAAGCGGTCAACTGAGTGGAATCCGCCGGTGATGAGTCTTGTGTCCGTTCACGGCGGCGACCCGTTCAGGATTCTTGTGTCAACAATTTTGAGTTTGCGCACAAGGGACAAGGTTACGGCGGAGGCGTCAAAGCGGCTGTTTGCCGAGGCTCGCACTCCGTCCGCAATTCTGGGTCTTGGCAAAAAGCGGCTTGAGCGCCTCATCTATCCGGTCGGGTTTTACAGAACCAAGGCGGGGAACATCATCAAACTGTGCCGGCGGCTTGAGAGCGAGACGGGCGGGAGAGTTCCCGACACGATAGAGGGGCTTTTAAGTTTTGAGGGCGTGGGAAGGAAAACCGCAAATCTGGTGGTAACGCTCGGCTACGACAAGCCGGGGATTTGTGTTGATATTCATGTTCACAGGATTTCAAACCGTCTTGGGTATGTTTGCACAAAGACGCCGGAGAAAACGGAGTTTGCCTTGCGCGAAAAACTGCCGCGAAGATACTGGAAGGAATACAACGGGCTGATGGTGGCGTTTGGTCAGACGATTTGCAGACCCGTCCGGCCTTTGTG